>DUJJ01000115.1:2531-2671 GCA_013329865.1 Candidatus Poseidoniaceae archaeon | reverse complement strand
CCAGTGTCCCTGAGGGTACTGCAATAGTAAGATAGTTCCGAAGTTTACCAGAACTACTCCACATGAGGTTTCCATGATAACCGGATAGTGGCATTAGTCATGATATTTTTTACAAATAAAGTAAGAAACTTATACATTAT
>DUJJ01000115.1:0-2175 GCA_013329865.1 Candidatus Poseidoniaceae archaeon | reverse complement strand
TAGTGTGACTCGATGAGCATCAACCACATACCGCACTTCAACAAAATAATCGCGGATTCTGATTTTGATGGCTTATGTGGAGCAGCCATCCTCAAGAAATACAATCCCAGTGCAGAAGTAATCTTCTCCCATGCGGCATTAATTCGGAGCGGTAGCATTGATCAGTTGATTGATTCCAAAACGGCGATTGTTGATTTACCATTCCATGAAAAATGCGGTTGGTATTTGGACCATCATCGGACCAACAAGCCATCGCCGGACCAATTATCCGTTTTCACATCAAATGGCGGCGTTGTTGATTGGCAACCCACTCCGTCTGCTGCTCGATTGGTTTATGAAATTATTAAGCCATACTGTGATTTGTCAAATTTCCTTGATTTGATGCCGTTCGTTGATGAACTAGATTCAGGAGGGATAACCCTGCAACAATTCATGGAAGATAATGAACTGATGAGGTTCAGCAGAACTTTATCAAAAACCGAACCTGAGTATATGCAAATGATCGTTGAAATGATGGTAGGCGGCTCGGACATAAATGAGGTATTAACTACTCCAGTAGTTGCCGAAAAATTAGCCTTTCAACATCACCACAGATTGGAATTAGCGGAGATTGTAGAAAAAAATACACATATCATTGATAGGTTAGCGATATGCCATTTGGAAGACACCGGATTTTTCACTAATGGCTATCTTGTAACTGCAACAGCAGGCAATGATGCAGATGCCTGCTGCATAATACATGGATACTCGGATGGTAGTGTCGACAGTCCAGACAGGCCGCCTTTGTCTGCAAGTTTTTACGCCAATTCGTTCCATGAACACGGTCAGGGTAGGTATGATTTATCGCGTCTTGCCACCGCTTTCGACCCAAGCGGTGGGGGTCATGTGAACGCTTGCGGCTGTCGCATACAAGACCCTGGACTCGAGCATAATCTTTCACAATGGCTTGGTATGTGGCAGCGCCGCGATACTGAATTGCGAGTTAATTAGAGAGTCGAAAAGCGATAGAGAGCCGAGAAACCCGCAAATAAATCCTAACCACTAAGTAATTTAAGTCGAGATATGTATTTGTGAGACTGTGCCGGTTAATTGAATAGCAACCGACTAAGCGGGTAATATGTAGGAGGTGTCTAGACTGCAGGAAGAGCACGTATCAAATTGTCTAGATATTGCCTTTAAGGCCAACATCCCCAAACAACAACGAAAGGCTAGGGTGGCAAAGTCTCCTGATTGGTTGATTATGGAGAAAAAATGGCGAAGTATACTTACTCTTGCGCTGGATGAAACCGAGATTCCTGGTGATGATGATGATGTGACTCCGTCGAGAAACCATCGTATGATGCGACGTAGAAATCGTGGAACAACGCCTAAATCAGCGTTAGATTGGCTTCCTAACAACGATGCTATTGCCGCAGACGAGTCGGAATCAAATGCCTTCAAGTTAGCAGTACTGCTGATTAACAAACAGTTGAAACGGGGAGACTGGAGTGACGATTTGACCACTTTGGAGAATGCTACTCGAGAGCATTGCTTGTCCGAGGGAGTACACAAGATTTGGCATACTCTAGGACAAAAAACAGCTCTGCTGGCACAATTTAATGCCTTTCCAGTTGCTAAAAAGAAGACCAAATCAAGTGCCAAGGTTGATATCAACCTAGGTAGGATTGATGTTTTTGATAATCATCAACTAGGTAATGCGATTAGCGCACTTTCACCATTGTGTAAAGACGCCGCCCAACAAATTGCGATACAAAAAGTCCAGTCGCAAATATCTACTAACCGTGGTCTTGAGGTTAGTGCAGATCTACTAGGGTTGACAGGTAAGGCTTCAATCATTTCAGTCATATTAGCGATTGCGAGCGGTGAGAGTGCTGAAGAGGCAATCAAGCAATTAGCAAAAGTTAACCAAAACCTTGCAGATGAGTTCAGTGACTTAACTAAATTGATGGATGGCATCATTGATGATTGGACTACTAGCACAAGTAATACGGATACTGGTTTAGGAAGAGCTAGGTTGAGATTTGCTTGGTTAAACTTCCCCGAATCAGTAAAAGAACTATCTCCGGAGGAGATCGCAGCTGGAATAGAAGTTCTCAAATCGATTCCTAATGCTCATGTCCAGCTCCAAAATTTGAGTTGGATTCATCTATCCGCACTGGCTAGAACCGGCAAAGA
>DUJJ01000192.1 GCA_013329865.1 Candidatus Poseidoniaceae archaeon | reverse complement strand
GATCACTATAACCTTGTAATGGATGTTCATGAGGATACTTTTGGACGTTCAGACCATGTCACATTTAGAAATTTAGGTGCTCAGACAATCTTCCACCTTGGTGCCTACGATGAGGATTACAGTGCCTACCACTCCCCCTCAGACACCTTTGACAATATGATTGCAGAAGTTGGTGGTCCTGAGGAATTAAAAAATTCCATTCAATTCGTATTGTGGGCGGCATTTTTGGAATTTGTTCTAGCTGACCAAACTCCTGAGGTCCGCAATGTAAATGTTTGAAAAAAATTACAACCTTTAATCAACTCTAATTATGACATTCCCATATGGTCACGGTTGAGAATAACGAACAACTGGACCGTGTAAATATTCTTGACCGCAGATGGTTTCCTCTGGTTACATTCTCTATCGGGGTATTTGTTTCTCTTATCGACACCATCTATCTGCTCGCCCGCGGTAGCAATCTCGAAAATGCAGTTTGGCCACTAGCGATTAGAACATTAGAGATTACTTTGTATCTGCGCAAGAGTGTCCCGCTCGTTGCGTTGCTATGCGCCACCATCCTCAGCGTTGGATTGTGGCTGATGATTCGTAGGCAACAAGAGAAGCCCATCGCTCAGTGGATTACTCATTCTCTGATTTTCGTCGCTGGGGTAGTCATTGGTGCGTATGCCGTATATCTAGTCATGAACGCTAGATATCTTCGGGGAGCATTTCTTCTGCTACCAACACTTTACGGATTCATGTTGTTTGCCTGCGCTATTGGTGCAAGGGGAATACCACGCCTGCCAAAGCCAAGTGATAGATTGTTGGATAAATTGTACTCAATTACTCACATTGTGGCTATATTTCTAGCCGCCTATTTGATGATGCCGGGAATTCCAGCACTCGTTGGCATCGCTCCATCCCCGCCAGATAGACCGATGTTCGGCTACGGTGGCCAGCCTGGTCCCTTTGGCGAAGTTTTGGAAATATATCCATACCCGCTACCAGAAAATGTCACCGCCATTCAAGGCGATACTGAGGAAGACATAACCTTCTCAATCTACCTTTCAATCCCAATCTTACCAGAGGACCCGGGTATAGATGGAGTTCCGCTAGCCATTGTTTTCCATGCGTTCAATAATCCAGACAGAGATTCATACACCGACTGGATTGGGCGATTAATAGGCAAAGGGATGGTGGTTGCCTATATCCAATATCCAACAGACATCAGGCCTGAGGGTGCGGATAATTGGGATGAAACCGAAAGTGCAGGAATGTCTGATTGGCCACACCACATTCCGAGGCTACACTCTATTTATTCAGCAGTCAATATGTTGGATGAATTAATTGGTGATGAGACAAGAGGTCCCGAGGTAGACTCCGTTCTGGGCAATCTCTCAATAATGCCTGAGCACCTATACATCGGTGGACATAGTCTTGGCGGTGCATACGCTCTTAACACCTTACAGATGGTTCAAGAATTTGGTTGGGGTAGCGAAACTTTGGTAGTCAATACTGAGATGGCTTCCTCCCGTCCATCACAAGAACTCTGGCAGCCTAACTTTGACGACCTTCCCGAAGCAACTGTTGTGCATCTTGCGGTAGGGGAAGACGATATGACTGTTGGACAGTGTGATAGTGTGTATCACCAACAGCTGTTCGATTTGGTTGACGAAAATAACTCTCTGCTAATTTTTATCCCCAGCGACCGCTATGGTTTTCCAAGACTAGTAGCAACCCATTACATACCTGCCAATGAAGCACATGATACAATGGCTGACTGGGCATTTTATCGACGTGTAGATGCCCAGGCAGACTGGGTTGTTGCCAGAAGTCGGGGTGATTATAACACAGAAAATTTTGCCTATTTTCACCTTATCGATGGACCACTGTTGCGTGACATGGGTGAATGGTCGGACGGTACTCCAGTGTTAGAATTACAGCCATACAACAACGCGTTACAAGAGAAACGATTTAATCACTGTTAGAACGGAATTGGCCATCATGGAAGAGGAAGTAGCTGGGCGGAAATCCTTGATCCGTATTATTTCTGGTTCCGCAGTGATCGCCTCAATGTGCTGCCTCCCAAGTGTTGTTTTAGTGATGCTTGGACTGGCTAGTGTCAGTTCCGCAGCGGCACTGTCTAACAACCTATATTGGGGTGAGAACGGCTATGCATGGTTTCGGCCAACGATGCTCACTCTTGCCGCAGCGTTCGTCCTAATTGGCTTAGTGATTCATTTTCGTAGCAGAGGAATCTGTACTTTGGATCAAGCGAAGCAGGCCAGAAGAAAAATCGTAAATACTTCACTTTTGGTTATTATCATAAGTTATGTTTCATATCTTCTGTTGAATTATGTTATCCTAACCGAGATTGGAATTTTACTCGACCTACCATGGGAAGAAAGTAGAGAATCATACATGTTTTGGAAGTAATCACAAATTAGCGCGAGTTGTGTTGCAGCCTACAGACCAATCAGGGTTGTTGTTCATTCTTTCGAGTGTTCGGTCTAATAATTCGTCTTCAGGATTTGAATCATAGCCGTTGCCGCGCCCAATAGAGACGCTGATAAAAAATCCGTTGTTGGTCAAACTTTTCAATTGAAAATTTGAATCTCCAATTGAAATATTTGTATTCTTATTTTCAATTGGAATTTCAATCTCTCGCGGGTTAAGATGCATCCCCCTACGAGCAGCTTTCTGAATCGCTTCTTTACCAGTCCAAAGCGCTAGGCTAAGATCTGGATGGGCACGTAACCTGACTAATTCATTGCCTTTTGACATCATATCAAACACCCCAGAAGAAATTTCTAAATCTAGGGGCTCTGCATCAATACCAATCGTCCAGCCATTTTCAACCAGTGCTACAAAGGCCTGACCTTTCGAGTGCCCAATTGATATCGACGGCAGAGCCTGCCTAATCCAGCTTCCCGGAAGAAAGGCTATACTCGGTGCCCGAAATTGATTTCTTCTCACTTCAATTAATGAGGTGTTTATACCCCACTTAGATAGTGCCTTATCTAGCAGGAATCTGCCGCTGAGGTGTTCTTCATAACGTTTCTTAGTAGCAAATTTTGCCACTTCATCAGCATCAGCCAATGGCACCTCATTAAGCTCATAATGGGTAACCGGCGCACATAAACACAGAATTCTCGGGCTACCGGGACCAAAATCGACATCGATTTCCTGCATAATGCCACCATTATCGCTCAAGAATGAAACGCTGCTCATCTGAAACAGGCGCCATGCTTTTTAGACGTAGCCCCTTCATTGCTAAAACTGGTGCTTCATCATCGCCAACAATAACGACGTCGTGGACCGTAACACCAGCATCCTCAACCGCAACCCTCACACTTCGTACCCGTAGAATCTCATCCCTTTCGGGCACGCGAATATTTGTCGACCAATCAATACCAATTGGCAGGGAGGAGAATCCTTCAGATTCCATAGCGACAAAGCCGGCATTTTGGAAGCCCGCCTCAATTAGCATGGGTAGCGCCTCAAGTAAAACCTCCTCACCGTTGATTTCGCTGCTGAATTGTTCGGTGATTGGCAGTTGGTTGCGCATTAAGGCAATACCATCGGCACCGGGAGCAGTATCATCGCCAATGCCGCGAATTATTCCACCGTGAGATTGGAACCTAGGCCCGTGGAAATATCGCTGGTAAATGAATGATGGCAATAACGTCAAATCCTCGAGTGGTGGGGTTCCAATATCTGGCATTTGTGTGACCTCTGAGTGTAGGAATTTGGACAAATCGTCGCTTTTCTCAATTAACCTAACCCTGGCAGAGTGATGTTCACGCTCACCGAATATTTCACCCTTTGAATTCATTAAATCAGACACTAATTTGCAGTTTATCCAGTGCATATCACCATCTGAATAGTCATATTCAGCGACTACCCTCACTCTGATTTCGTTCTTGAGCAATTTTACCGGCAGGCCAAATCTGACGTTCTCAAAGCCGGCCAAACAGGTCGTCGGTTTCAGCAATAGAGCGTTTTCAGCGAACATTTCCAAAGCCATAACGCCAGGATGATACGGAACATCGTCAATCGCATGATCGATTAAGAATGGGTGTAATTCCGTAGACAGTGTAGTTTCAGTGACTAACGATTTGTGTTCATTTAATTCAATTACCTTATCGATCAAGACGAAGCGCGCGGGATCAGCGATTATCGCACTCATTTCAGATGGGAGGCGCAGTGGCGGTTCCCTGAAACTGTCAAACTTATCCATCAAGCCAAGCGAACCGCACGCAAGTACGCGACGCTTACCTCCTGCGAGAGCCTCGTCGACGAATATTTCTACGCCAGTCATCACATCTAGAGTTTCAATACCCGCAGCGGCAAATACCGCTTCAATAGAACCTCGGGTTGCCATACCAACATCCTTCCAGCCAGTCCAGCCGATAGCAACAGCACGGCAATCACCGCTTGCGCTGAGCCGTGCCATTTCAGCATCGAGAACACAATTTGCTGCTGCGTAATCAGTTTGTCCACCATTACCAAATCTCCCGGCGACACTTGTGAAACATGCAGCGAATTTGAGTGATTTCGTGCCTGATGATTCAACCATTGCCATGAGCGATTTCCAGCCGTCTAACTTGACTCTAACTACTCGATCGAATACCTCATGGTCCTTATCTGCGACAAGTTTGGAATCTTCCAAGCCCGCCCCGTGAACCACACCAGTGATTTTACGCTTGAGTGATTTGCCGAGATCAATCATAGTTTCCCTGTCCAGTACGTCTACTGAATGATATCGCGCTTTGTTACCAGTTTTCTCGATACGGTCAAGTGTTAGGTATACATCCTTGCTTCTGGTGTATTTTTGCCACTCTTTGTTCCACTCGACCATCGTTACCTTACCGTCATTACTGGTTGAAACCATCGCGTCCCGCAACTTCATTTTGCGCTGATTTAATTCAGCCTCACTCCAGTCGAGCCAAGACTGAGTTTCTTCTATCAATTTGGATCGGCCGAGCAAAATGAAGTGGGCGTTTGCATCAGTGCTAGCTTGCGCAACACCAATTATCGCTGCTGCAGTAACGCCTGAGCCTCCACCTGACACTAGCCAAGTATCGACGCTGGTCAATGGTTGTCGTTCAGCCTCTAACTTTTCATCGAAGGCAACAAGAGCCCAACGCCTCCGATCCCGGTCAATCCCAATTTCTACTTCACCACCAATGTTGAATATATCATTAACAATTAACTCGGCTGCGTGGGGAGAATCAAGCACGATCTCAGGGTGCAAGTCTAAGGCTCTAGCGCGAAGTTTTGGCTGTTCAAACGAGTAGGATTTTGTTATGCCAGTAGCTGCCGATTGTATCGAATTGAACAGTTCGCCGATGTTGCCATGCCTGCCATCAAGGGTAGTAACTGAGGCAACAATTCCGTGCTCCAACTCTCCCAACTGGCCATCTAGGCCCTTGAGCAGAGCAAACCAACCATGAGCTGCTAACGAAATTTGGGATGATGGATAAGTGTCTTCATCCCATTCAACTCCAGCTAACTTTAGGGCAGCAAGGTGGATAACACCGCAGATGTCTGACTTGTTGATTTCATTACAGACCTGTGCAACATGCCTTGTATTCGCCGGGTCTGCTCTCAAAACCGTGCGTCCTGACTCTTGTTGAATGGACATATCGCGTATTTCTGATTCGAAACCTACTCTGATAGCATCCATCCCGCGCAGTTCTAATTTACGGCACAATTCCTCTGCTATACCCCATCCATCGTCGGTAACAACAACGGTACCAGACAACTCGAGCGGTTCATCACTACCCGAGCATTCTTCAATTTCGACCTGCCATCGGCGACATCCCGTGTCTGTGAATGAGGCTTCGAGGGCATTACTTGGCACATTTGCAACCTCTGGCATATGGGAACTATCACTCACAGAATTCGCCGAATCTTCTGCCGCAGGTTGTATCGCTTGATGATAAGACTCAACCGCACCGCCACTCATTTTGATGATATACGCGGTGAAGTGATTCAGTGTCGGATGGTCACTCAAAACAAAATCCTCGTCCAGTGGTAGAGAAAATATTTCCCTTACCTCTGCCATAATCTCTGCTTGCTTAACCGTATCAATTCCAAGTTCGCCCTCAAGGTCTTGGTCAAGCTCAATAAAATCTGCCGGATAACCGGTATGCTTGACGACTACCTCGATTAATTGGGCTTCAATTGCTTCATTACCACCACTCACAATAACTGTTGATTCTGATGCTGACGGAATAGTTTCTACCGACGAGACGGATGCTTCCACTACAGCTGGGCTAACCGTTGGTCGACCAACATCAACACCCGTCATTCGTTGAATGTAACTAATCATGTGGTTTAGAGTGGGATAATCGGCTAAAACGAAATCTTCGTCGACTGGAAGATTGAATCGATTACGAATGTCAGCCATTATCTCTGCTTGCTTGACCGTATCTATTCCGAGCTCCCCTTCAAGGTCTTGGTCAAGTTCGATAAAATCTGCTGGATAACCAGTATGCTCGACTACTACCTCAACTACTGTGTCAATTAAAGACGAGTCATTGGCTGAAACTGGAACACTTGGAGGAGCAGTAGCCGCGGCTTGTGATTGGGCATTTTCAGGTGAATCTCGGACTAAATCAACGGGAGTTACGGCACTTATCACGGCTGAACTTGACCCTCCAACCATCTGATTAATGTAGCCAATCATATGGTTCAACGTAGGATATTCAGCCAAGATGAAATCCTCGTCAACTGGTAAATCAAATACGCTGCGTATCTCAGCCATGATCTCTGCTTGTTTGACTGTATCAATACCCAACTCACCCTCAAGGTCCTGATCTAATTCGACAAAGTCTGCGGGATATCCTGTGTGTTTTACCACTACTTCGATAACGGTATTAACCAACTCCTCTTGGTCAACAGCAATATTGCTTGAGTCACTCAGAGATGTGGTTGGTGGCTGTATCGCCGCGACTTTTTGCTCGACTAATTCCACCTGCTTGGGCTCTAACTGTGGGGCAGTACTTTGAATGAGTGCTGATGCGATTCCTTCGTGCCCCTTAGTAACTGACCATTCGTCTCCTTGAACTCCACCGTGGAGGTTGCTGTCGCCATCGACGTAAGAAACTAATTTACCATCGAGGATGCGCATTACTACATCATCTGAATCGGCCAATTGGCGGATCCAGTTAATGAATTTCTTACCATCGATGCGCTCCCCATCAACCGGCCATTTACGAACTAATGACAAAGCGATTTGAGAACCAAAGCCTGCTCCAAATCTCAAGCCAAATTCCAAATTCGGATAATGACCACCGCGCGATAAATTCAGATTACCGAGTTCTGGATCATTTTCTTGGTGATTAGCTATCGGCGGAATTCGCCCTGTTAGCATACCATACAACATGCTAGCATCCTCGATACCAACTGCCATCGGATGGCCAGTGAAGCCCTTAGTGTTAGCAATGACCAGTTTATTGGCACTATCACCAAATGTACTCCGTAGTGCCTTGACCTCTGATTGGGCTGAGCCACCACGTGCCGGTGTGTAGGTTTCATGAGAGAAAAACACCGTGTTTGACGCAATTTCATGACGGTCGATTGCCCAGTGACTTTCCATGCTAGATATGAAATTATCAACTGTTTCAGCCACATGCTCGACATCTAACCGAGTCCCGTGGTATGCCGAGTTGGCAATCGTTGTCCCTAATAATTCGGCAATCGGCTGTACTCCTCGCTTATTTGCCAGTGAATTCCTTTCAATTACGAATGCTGCTGCACCCATACCTAGGATTAGGCCATTTCTTCTTCTGTCAAATGGCAATGCTGTTTCTTCCACCACATTATGAGTTGAAGCGGCACCAGATGCGGCAAAACCACCGCCAATCCATTCCCACAAATCGTCACCAGTAACGTCATCCGCAGAGATTATGATTACTCTATCTGCTCTGTTGGTTTTAATCCAGTCCTCAGCAACCCCAAAGGCTGCTGTTGCTGATGCGCACGCCAAATTTATGGTGGTATTTGGACCACGAATACCTGTGTATTGGGCAAATTGTGAATGACCCATATTGAGAGTCTGGAACAAAAATCGCCGGTCAAAACGACCTTCGCCGTCATCACCATTTTGTTTGGCATGCTTCATCGCCATCTGTAGTCCGGGGAAACAGGATGCAAACACAATACCTGTTCGGTCTCGTTGGATTTGGGGGACTTCCCAATTGGTGATTAATCTCAGACCACCTTTACCAATCTGCTCGACGGGAGTTAGTGGGATTCCTGCATCTCTTAGGGCCAGTAACCCAGATGCAACTGCCAGTTGGGTTGTGATATCCCAAGCCAATACTACCTTTGGATCGATGCCGAATTCATCTGCTAGGTCAAATGCTCCTTTTATCCCTGCAAGTTGAGGTATATCACCAAACTCAGTGGCCCTTTCCATATTGACCGAACCATCTCTACCCTTGATGAGCCGAACTATGTTCTTGTCTAACAGGCGCTGTTTATATTCATCAGAAACCTCTGAGATACAGGTTTCCCCTCGAACAAGCCGCTCAAAAACGTCATCAGAAAATACACGTTCACCACCAGGCAGGCCCAAGGAAATACCAGTGATAACAATAGAATCTGAGAATTCATTGGGAATTTTTTGTTCTGCAACAGGGATTTGTTCGACAACCTTTGCTGCTGTCTTGGTCATATACCGTATTGGCGGTTGTCGAATCCAGCGGGCTAAATCGGCGGCTACTTGGACTTGAGTTACATCGTAATCAGGGTCTGTTTCACATTCAGTTGCAATTTTCTCCACCACCTGATTTATTTGAGCATCTGACAGACTTAACAGGTTTCTCAGGTCGACCATCCCAGAGCAAAACCTAGCCGGATATCCGGTAATTGGTCCAAGACAATCACCCACATAACTCGCAATCGCCTCATCGATGGTCACACTAACTGTTGCAACCTGTTTACTGGATACTGCTGATGGAATGTTATTTTGTGCAACAACGGGCGTTGTCTCTAGTTTGCTGTCTGGTAGCGCAGATTCAGTTTGAGCGTGATGCGCTTCAATCGGTCCGGCTCTAAACGCCTCAGATAATTCGGGCGAATCTGGGGTCGGCCAATGTAGTTCTTTTCCGGTTAGGTAAATTCCTGCAATGGCAGC
>DUJJ01000187.1 GCA_013329865.1 Candidatus Poseidoniaceae archaeon | reverse complement strand
TTGGATTGAAGCGCTCATCTCTGCCCCAAATCCACTCGTCTTGGGCGCCTCATGGACAATCACGCATCTACCGGTTTTCTTGATTGAGTTGATCACGGCGTCTCTGTCCCACGGGACTAGTGTTTGTAGGTCGATTAAATCACAATCGATTCCAGAATCTTTGATAGCTTGCTCTGCAACATGGACCATAGCACCCCATGAGATTACTGTGCAGGAATTACCTTCCATCACCACTCTCGCTTCTTCTAGTGGTATAGAGTAATATTCCTCGGGAACTTCACCATCTGGGTGACTATTCCAGGTCGGAACTTTGTGCGGGTCACCGTAAAACGGACCACGGTAACAACGCTTGGGCTCGAAGAAAATGACTGGGTCGTTCGACTCGATTGCCGAGGTCAAGAGGCCTTTAGCATTGTAGGGATTAGAACAGTAAACAACCTTTAACCCCGGTGTGTGAGTGAATTGTGCTTCCGGTGATTGAGAGTGATGGTGTCCTCCTTTGATACCTCCGCCAGCGGGTGTTCTAAAGGTAACAGGGGTTGAGAATTCTCCACCAGATCGGTGTCTTAACTTGGCGATTTCGTTAACTATTTGATCGTATGCAGGGAAGATATAATCGGCGAATTGAATTTCTGCGACCGGTCTCAGGCCGTTTATTCCCATGCCCATTGCAATTGCTGCAATTCCGCCTTCCGCAAGGGGAGAATCAAAAACTCGATGTGCGCCAAACTTTGTTTGTAGTCCGGCCGTGACGCGAAATACGCCACCAAAATAGCCAACATCTTCGCCAAAAATTACGACATTTTCATCGCGTTCTAATTGGTGCTCGAGTGCTGAGTTGAGTGCTGCTATCATATTCATTTTAGCCATGATACCACCTACTTGCCTAGTTCCTCGCGTTGTTCTTGGACATGCCATGGTACGGACTCATACACTTCGGTAAATATTGTCGATGCAGGAGGGTATGGTCCACTAGCAAGGTCACCAAATTCGCATGCTGCCTTGTATGCAGCCATAACCTCGTCATCGATTTTCTGTTCTAGCTTTTTATGTCGCTGCTTATCCCAATTTCCAGATTTGATGAGGTAATCTTTCAAGCGTTCGACAGGGTCACCGCCCGGCCAGCACTTGAATTCGTCATCTGGGCGATAGGCAGATGGGTCATCAGAGGATGAATGAGCACCGGCTCGGTAGGTGTAGACCTCAATATGAGTAGGGCCAAGGCCAGCAGTTATGCGTTCTCTAGCCCAACGAGTGACGCTGTATAACGCAAGGAAATCATTACCATCTACTCTGATAGACGGGATGTCATAAGCTAATCCTCGCTCGGCAAATGTTCTGCCACCCGTAGCGAGATTTTGATGAGTAGATATAGCCCATTGGTTGTTGACAACATTCAATATTACGGGGGGTTTGAAGGTTGAAGCAAAATTCAGTGCGTAGTGATAATCGCCTTGAGCCGATGTTCCGTCACCCAGCCAAGTTATGCATGCTTCATCTAACCCTTTGTAGGCACTGGCCATTGCAACGCCAACTGCTTGGGAAAACTGTGTGCCTACAGGTGAGGAGATTGAAATGAATCGACCCTCTTTCCACGTATAGTGAACTGGCATTTGTCGTCCTCTAACATTGTCTTCTGTATTGCCAATACAGTGGCATATCATGCTGACCATGTCGCGACCGCGCACGAACTGAGCACCTGGTTGGCGGTAAGAAGGGAATATCCAATCATTGTCTTCGAGCGCCATAGTTTGAGCAATGGCAACCGCTTCCTCGCCGAATGAGCGCATGTAGAAAGAAAGTTTTCCCGTGCGTTGCATTTTCATCATTCGGTCATCAAATATCCTTAACCTCATCATGTATTCCAGACCGATAATTAGCTGTTCTACCGAAATATCCGGTATCCATTCACCTTCTGCTTCGCCATTATCGTTGAGAACTCTAACAAGTCCTGAGGCATGTTTGATGGTGTCGTCAGCACTACATTTCGTTGGGTCTGGACGATTCAAATCATTGGGTTGTTCGGTAAACTTACCGCCAAAATCAGCCTCATCCCCCGGCCTGAATGGAGCGGTACCGATAACATATGGTGAGGTTACCGCAGTTTTTCTTTCTGTCATGACATCACCTCTGTATGAATGATATTGTGGATTAGTTGTTGTTCAGGAATTCTTTCTTGGACTCTTACGTAAGCACCAGGTAAAGTTTCTTGATTATTTGGGTCGTAGGTCTTTCGATACAACAGTCCGGCTTTGTAGGATGATCTGACCAGCGGACCGCAGGCGACACCAGAGAAACCGAGTTCAATTGCTTCTTGCGCCCACACATCATACATGTCTGGGTCGGGATATCGGTCGATTTTTAGATGCTTTTCTGAAGGAGCCAAGTATTGTCCAATGGTTACTAGGTCTACGTTTGCCGCACGAATTAGCGCTAGCGCTTCACTAATCTGTTCATCAGTCTCACCAACACCAACCATAAGTGAGGTTTTGGTAATGATGTCGGGTCTGACCAACTTAGCGTGCTTGAGAATCTTAATTGATTGTTCAAACGATGCTCGGTGGTCCCTCACTCTCCGGTCGAGGGAGGGCACGCACTCAACATTGTGAGCAAACACCCTCAACGGACTATCCTCTAACAGAAGTTCCAATGCCGATAAATCTCCAGCTAAATCTGAACAAAGCAGTTCTAAAGTTAATTCTGGTGAGCGCTGGTGGACTTCATCGATGCAGGCTTTGTAGTGTGCAGCACCACTGTCTGGTAGGTCGTCACGATTGACTACAGTAATAACGACGTGCTTCAAATTCATCGACTCCACTGCATCAGCAAGATGCAT
>DUJJ01000055.1:17062-17941 GCA_013329865.1 Candidatus Poseidoniaceae archaeon | reverse complement strand
GATGAGACGAGAATTATTCAAGGAACAGGACAAGCCACATTCGTTGAAAACGGCACTTTCGAAAGTGAAGGTCTCGCTTCGGTTTTGGATTTCCACGGAACATTCACTAGAACAATCAGCGATGGAAGGACATATGTCGCTAACGGTACTTGGAACGGTAGCGGTGATATTAAGGCCTCATACATAGAACTAGCCGATGATTTTGATGTCGCATGTGAAGTGAATGCCGACGACTCCACCAACATCACCATGCCAACTAATCAAACTGTTTGCCTAAAGGATGATAGCGGTGAGTTACCGGTTTACATGATAGATGGTGAAATTATTGCAAACGGGAGATTTACGTCTGTTGGGGACACTATCTTAGTTCAACAGCATGACGGAGCTTCCTTCGAAGGTATTGGTTTCTTTGAGGGCACAGGTACGTTCAACGGAACTGGAAGATTTGTTGGTTCGGGAGAGTTCTCCGGCGAAATGGTAAGTCCTGGTTCATTCTATCAGACGGGAATAGTCCCCGGTGAATATGAAGCATTCGCAAGTCTGGAAAACGGCCGAGAAATCCTCCTCCCACAAACTGTGACTGTTGGAATAAACCCCGAGTTTGGTTTGACACTAAGCATGCCAGGTTCTCTAATAGCTGGCAACTTGACAAACTCAACAGGTGGTGCACTAGCTAATACATCGTTTGAACTGATAGACACACTTATTGAGAACGCCTCGCCAATTGTTGTAACCAGTAATGACACGGGTGGTTACCGTTATGGCCCAATCTCGTCTGGTGAATATGAATATCGTATCGACCTAGATGGTGACGGATTCTACGAGGCATCTGGAATTTTGCCTGTCGGTGACGAAACTGAGGTATTGGAACCATTGTCA
>DUJJ01000055.1:0-16663 GCA_013329865.1 Candidatus Poseidoniaceae archaeon | reverse complement strand
TAGTAGATGTGTCAAATCAGAACTTTACGGTAAGCAATGCAATAGGAGCTATTGAGACTTTTGAATCAGATGACAATGGCGCCATAACAATGGAGTTGGGCGTTGGAGTCTACACCATTCAGCAGGCGGAGTTTACCGATTACTACCTCTACTCATCATTCGAAGTTATTGATGACGATCTTTCACTCCAATTGGATTACTCGCCAGCAACAACAATCAGTGGAACAATGCTAGCATATACCACAGAATTCAATGACGACTGGACCGAAGCCGACATCGCTGCGAACACCACTGTCGCATCGCTGCTCGATGTATCATTCACTGCTGGTGACGTAAGTTTCGATACGGTGACTGATACCGAAGGTAATTTCTCTATTACCCTGCCTGGCGATTTGTCTTATGTTCTCAAAGCAGCAACCACTGCAAATACATACGGTGTTGGCAAAGCAGTTGAACCAAACGGAGCAGCTGAAGTGGATGTTGGAGAAATTTACCTGAAGCGGTTAACTACAGTTTCTGGTATAGTCAGTGTAACTGGTGATAATGCCAATTGGAACGCTCAAAACTACAACGGCTTAATCCCTAACATAGTCGCTATAGATGAAGAAGGCATTGTGTGGGAAGCAACAGTTACCAACTCCGGTGATTTCACGGTCGCTATCGCTAACGGTGTCTACGATTTTACCAGTCCGGAAGCAGAATATAACATCTCAACTATCGAAGATTATGAGGTCAGTAATTTTGTCAATGCAAGTTTCATTGCACTTACTGCAGATCTTGACCCAATGAATGTTGAAGTGATGGTTTGTCTCGTAACCGAACCATCAGGCGATTGCAGTAATGCAACACCTAAATTTGCCAATGTAGAATTTATTCCTTCCTTCTTCAATCACACTTACAACCTTAGCGAGGGCGACTTTGATGATCAAGGAATTAGTAGTTTGAGTGTTATGCCAGGTAGCTACACAATACAGACTTCCTACACAGATGCCGATGACGAAAACGCAACAGACTTCAATACATTCTCAACTACACAAGAGGTATTCATTAGCATGTTCGCTGATGATAACAAAAGAATAGTCATCGAGTTAGCCGATGAACGTTTGTTCACAGGTAAGGTAACTGTCGGTTCAGGCAATTTGACCAATGTCCAATTCTTGCTATATAACCAAACCAACGACCAATTCCTCTCTGCAACAACTGATGACTTTGGTAACTTCAGTGAGTATCTACCTGCCGGGGATTGGTTAGTGATAATTTCCCCGCAAGTAGTTGAAAACACCACCTACACATTACGACATCCAGTTACTATCAGTGATGACAGCACATCTAGGACAGGAATGAATCTAGCATTGCTTGAAGCAGTGCGAGTGAATTTCACCCTTGCGGAAGCACTCACTGGCGAGTATGTAACAAACGCTAGGGTAATTGCAGTTAGCAACGATGGTTTTGGTAATGTAACTTTATCTGCCAGTGATGATGATGGCAACGTATCAGATCAAATAATGCCAGGTAGTTGGACTCTGAGCCTTGAGAAAGAAACCGATGACAAAATATGGACCATAAGCGATGATACATACACATTTGACGCAATCGGTGATACTGACGTCGAATTAGGTATTGTTGAGGCAAATCTACAGGTTAGTATCGGCGGTAAGGTGTTTTGGGATTTCAATGATAACGGTATTGTTGATTTCACGGAAGCAGTTGCTGATGTAAATGTAACAATAACGTCATCAGAAGGTGATGTGTTGTTTGAGGTGAAGACCGATGATATAGGTATCTGGTTCGAGAATGTGCCAATAATGCAAACCTACAATGTATCAGTCGAGAAAGCAGGTTATGCGTCTGCATATTACCAAACCAACGGCACAGAAGGAATTGTTGTCAACACCAGTTCGGTATTCGAAGACATCGCTATAGTCGCAGATAATGTCGCAGTTAGCGGAACAATTACCTCGGTTATGCAGGATGAGGCTGCAAGCTTGACCGGTGCTAGCATCACACTGTATCCGGAAACGGGTAGGGATGCTGATGCAGTTGCGGTAACTGGTGTCTACGAGGACGGTCAATTGTCTTGGTCAGCCAATGTCGAGCCGGGCAATTGGATTGTCGTCGTTGAGAGTCAAATAAAGGATGACAACACTGGAGGAATCTCGATTGGTTACCTCAATGCCGGTATCGAAGACGGTGGCGAGCTGGAAATGGTGATGGCATCCGGTGGCTACTTACATCTAGAATCGCATTGGCAAGACATTCAACTTGCCGAACATCATGCTGGCTCAGATAGCTCTGGTAGCGATATGATAACGCAACCTGTCGAGATAACTATCGATACCGGTTTGGCCGCTACTTGGAATTATACATTAGACGCCAACGGTGAAATTGATTTGTTGTTGCCCGTTGGTGATTTTGAGATTTCCTCAGAATTTACCACAATCCAGCATCAGAGGAATCTTGCAATGGAATACTCTGGTAGTTCGTTTGGTGTTGTTGAGCAAGGCATTATCGATGTTCGACTAGGATATACGAGAGCGATTAACTCATTGTCCAGTGCAACAATCAATGCTGACTCGATAACTAATGCAACCTTCATCGAAACCGCTATGCTAACAGCAATTGTGAATGATGAAACATATGATGATATCGAATTTGAACTCGAAATAGATTATGAGGGAACCGAGACTAGTGATGTCCTAACAGTAGAAGGTCGCGTCAGTAGCGTGGCAGATTCCGACAATTGGGTTGTTGAGGTCTACAACGGCACTGACTGGGTCAGCCAGACTGACGTGGTCATGGGCATTGGCGAAGACCTAGAAGATGACACTGTCGCAAGTTCGACTACGGTTAAATTCAGAATATCAATGCCAAATGTAACATCCGCATTAAGCTTAGAGAATGGTCACTTGATTAAACTAGAAGTCTCGAGCGAATCTGGGCTTTCAAGTGAGGCAAGTGTTAGCGTCAATATTCCACAACGCTACGGCATGGAAATAACCGATGAAGTCAAGGAAACCGGTGTGTCGCCTGGCGGCAGTGGTACATTCTCTTTCACCGTTACAAATACGGGTAACGGTGATGATACCTACAACATTGAATTAGCAGAGAATCTGCCACAAGGCTGGCAAATTACTCCTACCTCTAGCACTCTGACTATCTCCAAGGACGATCAAAGAACCCAACAGTTCTCGATCTTTGCTCCCGAGTCGTTCACCTCTGGTGAGATCGAAGCAACTGTGACAATTACCAGCGAAGATGGCATAACGTCCGAAACCATGACTGTAGAAATTCAATCAGCAAGAATCGATTTATCAGTCGACGAAACTCTGTCACAGGAACTAACCAAAGTCTATGAGAGCCAACCAGGCCAGATTGTAGTGCCAATAACCAATGATGGATACAGGACAGCTAGCACAGTATTAGTGTCGGTTAATTTGACAAATGATGCTGGCAATGAGATAATTAGGGTTGTTGGCAATCAAACTGTAAGTGTCGGTGCCGGACAGACCGTTAACGCCACATTTACCTTGGATGAATCATCCAAGAAGTTCAATCGATTTGCTATATCGGTAGATGTTTTGGGTGAAGATGATGAATACATCGACGGGTCAATAGAACCATTTGATTACCAAGAAGAAACTATTTTGGACACCTCTGAACCAACCTCTGGGTGGTTTATGGTAGTCATAATTGCTCTGACTTTCCTCGTTGGATATGGTGGATTGAAAGTGGCCCGTAATAGAGGGTCAACAAGATTCTGATTTTAGACAATAGATTAAATGGCGAGCAAGGAAGTTTCACTCTGGCGTAGTCATGGGGAGTTTAGACACCGTTGAGTTGTTACCTGAACCAGATGATGAGCGTATCCTGTCTGCGATTGATCCATCAGCGGTTGGATTCCAAGATGAGTGGCGTGCAGAGGTTACTGGGTGGGCGCCAGCCATACCAACGCCAATAAAAAGAGTCAGAACGAAACAGTTCATCATCACTAATGGGATTTTGTTCACCATTCTCGCAGTGTTAATGCTTTGGATATGGCAGTCTGGTTTTCTACTTGTAGACCTCCCACCACCCAAATCCGAGTGGGCTGCACAGCAGGCCGGATTTAGCGATGCATCACTTGATGGACTAACTGGAGAGGGGGTCAGAGTTTGCATAGTAGATACTGGAATAGATTTATCCAATCCAGCATTCAACGGCGTCGAGATTGTGTTTGAGGACATGATTGGCGACTCTTCGACACCGGTAGATTACGGATTTCTAGCACATGGTACTCTTATGTCAGGATTGCTGATTGCTCAATCACACCAGATAGGGATGGCACCAAATATCAAATTAGGTATGGTGGCGGCTTTGGGTGACGATGGTACTGGAAAAAACACAGCCGATGAAAGCGTTGTTGCGCAAGCCATTAATTGGTGCATAGATAATTTCAATGCCGATATTATTTCACTATCACTGGGCGGTTCCCAAACCGATGGTATGACGCGTGAAGGGCCGTCAGTTTCTGTAACCAGAAAAGCAGTTGATATGGGGATTTTCGTCGTCGCTGCTGCTGGTAACGATGGTGGGATAGAAGATGATGGAAAAGTATCAGTTCCTAGTAACGTAGCGCGCGCGATTTCTGTCGGAGCTTCTGTTAGGGGCGGCGAAGTTTGGGAAAATAGTTCAATGGGTTCACAATCTCTTGCCGATGGCGAACAACGGGATGACCCACATTTGAAACCTGAAATAATCGCACCAGGTGAGTCGATAATATCTACCGGTAGGGGCAATACATGGTACACAAGTAGCGGTACCTCCGATGCAACCGTATTCGTAACCGCTGCGTTAGCATTAATTTTGGAAGACCAACCTAACCTGAAACCAAATTCGAATTCCGATGGTGCATGCATTGATGCTGTGAAAGAAGCCCTACGTCTGAGCACGGCAAGTGGTGGCGATGTCCACAGTAATGTTGCTGGTTATGGAGAGTTACATGCTGGCGACTGGCTTGATGCCACCAGGAAACTTCCAGATTGTCAGTAATATTCGATATTTTTGTCTAAACCGGTCGTTTGAGTATTGATACTATTTCCTAAAAATGATATTCTAAAAAAAAGCAGTGTTACCGCAGTATTATATTCTTGCATTTAGTAGCCAACTATAGAGGAGTTACTATGTCTTCAAATTTAAAGAAAAAAAGTGTGTCATTGATTGCACTGATGATGTTGTCTGTTATGCTATCGATGATATCCGTGCCATCTGTTTCCGCTGCTGCAATCAATCAAACAACTGAGGGCTTGCTAAATGGACAAGAAACTTGGACTGGAACACACACGCTAACCGACAATGTAACAGTGGCTCCTGGTGCTGCATTAGTAGTTAATGCAGGAACAACCATCAACATCCCATATGGTAAGCATATTGATGTCCGGGGGGCAATCTGCGTCGCATCGAGAGCCTGTGGTGCGCCGTCTGACGGCTCTGCGAGTGATACTGTTAGTTTTACTTGGAGCATACCTTCAGAGGCTGAATATCTCGTTAGGGGATCCTGTTATGGCAGCATTGATGCAGCTTGTGGCTCAGGGATGATTATCAGAAATACCATCGACGAGGCTAAGACTGGGTTCAACTTTGTCGATTTTAACAATCCGTTTGGTTACGAATACATCTATTTCGTTGGCGGTAACCCTCAAGCAAAGTATGCCGCTATGGTCTTTGATGGTCCTAGAACTACTGCTAACGGATTAACTTTCACCAACACAAACACGTCAAACATATTCCTTACCAATTTAGCTAATCCAACCATTTCTGACTCAACATTTTCCCTTGGAGTGGACGCTTACTCACTAGGTATGCGTAGCGCTATTGATGCACTCGGTGCGGGTGCTGGCATATCAGACCCCATGGTAATCAGTGGGTCATCATTTACTGGTGATTCCGAAGGCTCCTGCGGTAACAGCGGTTCAGGTATTCAAATGATTTATGCAGATAATTCCTACATTTCAATAGACGATATTTCTATCACTGACAACGGCTATGGTGCTTTTTTCAAGCAATCTTCGGGCTCGATCACTAATTCGGTTATCAACATTAATTGTGCTGCTGTCAATACGAATGGATTCAAGCAAACAGGCTCAATAAAACATACTTTGGTTATCGATGATAATTCATTAACCACTGCTGAGGGTGCTGGTATTACCGCTTATGACCAAGCTAGAATTTCCGCATCAAGAAACACCATATCTGGTGCCGAACAAGGGTCAGGTATCGCAATTAGGTCATCAACCGCGGATTTATACTACAACAATATAGGACCTATCGGCGGGTTCAACGGACTATGGATTTACGGCACCTCTGATGTTACTGCAATTGGCAATAATATCACAAACACCGGAAGAGAAGCGGTAGTCCACGGCGAATATCACTATCGGGATAGTGGCTGGCCATCTATAGCACCATCCGAATCACGACTTTACATGGAGAATAATATGATTGATAATAATTCAGGAACCTGTAATTCAGAGAAGATGTATGGAGGCGACTTTCAATGCCCAGCAATTCACATATTCAGGGCATCAGCCACTCTATACAACAATGTTGTTAAGAATAATGTCGGTGATGCGCTAAGAATTAAGGGTGGTATTGTCAATGTGCAAAATAACGATATGCAAACCGAAAGTTTTGCAGTAAACATTTCTCACCATGACGACAATTATGGTAACAAGTATGGTTCCATTGGTTACTTCTCTGGCAACACATTTGCTGGCGCATTACAAGTTTACAATATCACTGAATCAATGGTTACAATCCAATCAGAGAACATTCCATCCCCCGGTGGTAACGAACTCTATCCAATAAATCTACAATGGCTCGGCGCCGAATGTCCAGATGTGCAAAATGAGTGCCTGAAGTTGCCCAATACAGCAAATATGCCACCTGCTGACATGCCGATGGCACTGGAATTGGTCAACAACTCCACTGTCTTGTCTTTTGCTGGTTTACAAAATTTTGATACCTCAAAAATTCATGTTAACAATCAACAGTCTGCATGGGGTAATCAGGTTAGAGAAGGTGAACTAGTCAAATTCAGAGTAAAAGCATCCAACATTGATGTTGAAGGCGCCACAGTTATTATCAAAGATGCAATTGGTACGCCGCTATACACTCTCACAACCAACGCTCAGGGATATACAGATGAAGTTACCCTCGCAAGCAATTTTTACCTTGACCGCAACTTGAACCACGTTGTTGGTGAGAGTAATGTTCAGGTTCAATTGGCTAACGCATCTGGCGGTGCGCCCATCGTGAGAACACTTGATGAGAACACATGCAGTGATGGCTATGATAACGATGGTGATACGTTAACCGATGATGCCGATGATGACTGCATAGCCGGTAGAGAAATACCGCAATACAAGGTAGAAGCATACAAATTTGGGAAAGGAACGCTAGAATATGATTTTGTCTTGACCGGCCCAGTCGATGATATCATTTCATTACAAAATATGGCCCCTAGTGTAACGGTCGAGCAACCTGAATTAACCTCATTCGCTCGTATTGTTACATTGTCAGGCACCGCATGGGATGGTGAAGCGCCACCCTACGCTAGTGATGTCATTGCCCAACAAAAGCAGTTCGGCTATGTGGAGGATGTACAGGTTCAACCACCGGGATCCGATGTATGGTTATCTGCGGTAGACACATCAAATTCGGGTGGTGTTATAACTCAAGCAAGTTATCCATTTAGTTCTTGGTCATTCCAATATGATATGTCAAACCACGCCGAGGGTGAAGGTGATGTTACGTTCAGAGTACGCTCTTTTGACGGACTTGAATATTCGCCTATCACGGTTAAAAAATACAAATTAAATTTGCAAGCGCCGTCTATTGTGGTGAATACTCCAGCGCAGAACTCTCAACACGACCCTAATTCTCCTAAAGGCTCTGTAGTTTCTTTCAGCGGGACTGCAAGTGACCCTTATTTTGGAGTATCCGGTAATGATATCAAGGAGATTTGGTTTGAAATAACCGAAGATTCGAACCCACAGTTTACCTCTAAGTTCGCTATTACTCCCGCACCTGGCGAAACCCTCTCAGCCTGGCAATATGATTGGGATTATCGAACTTACGCATCCGGTGACTACACATTCAAAATTTGGGCTGCAGATAGTGACTTTTGTAAAGATGACACTAGCGATTCAACCTGTGTCGTTGTCACTTTGAACCTAAAGATTACTAATGAAAACGCAAGGCCAAATATAGCCCTTGACAATCCTTTGAATAATCAGGTCATTCGTGGTAGTGAATCAACATCAATTTCGGGTTACGTTTGGGATAATGATGGGATAATAACTAGGGTAGATATTGATATTTACAAAAATGGCCGAGATAGTGGATCGGCGGCTAATACAATTTCGATTACTCAAAATCTGATACAAGCCGGTGAATTTAACACATCCTGGAATCAGAATACTATCTGGAAGACCAATAATCTGCCACACAATTCGCAGTACGAAATAGTAGTCCGTTCATTTGACGGTGAATCTTACTCAGAAGAAGAATCCCGATTCATAACAATCGATAACTCAGTGGACAACTCACCACCGAGTTTCAGCTCAGACGGCTGGGCGAATACAGTCGTAGTTTACTGTGATGCGAACTCTAAAAGTTTAGATCGCTGTGGTGCCGGGGCAACTTTTGATTTGACCCAGTATTTCTCAGACCCCGAGGGCGGTTTGTTAAGATTCGATGTCTACAACGACCCAAGTGTCACGACGGATGACTTATACTATGATTATGTCTCAATATCATCAGAAGGAATAGCAACATACAATCCACCAACTACTAGGTCAGACGATATTTCTCAATGGTCACTAGCTCAGTTGAAATTTGTCGCAACAGACAACGCAGACTTGTGGGATGTTTCCCGTTCAGTCAATGTTATTGTGAGGTCGGTGACTTTTGAAGTAATACGTGACGGTGCCGGGACAATCAGCGATTCTGAACCCGCGTTGTTCTCCGGACAAGGTTTGCCAAACAGTCTTGTGAAAGCCAGATTCGATTCGGCATCAGGTCAGATGATAAACTCGACGAGGGTATTACCCGATGGAACTTGGTCAATGCAAATTAGTGCTAGCCAACTTGGCAGCCAAGACACTCGTGAAGTGATTTTTGAGATGGACGGTCAGATATATTCTGATGATAGCGGTGGCGATGCGCTGTTTATCTTATCATCTGCGACTGAGTCAGAAGGAGGCGGATTGTTACTATACATTATTATTGGAGTTGTCGTAATTGCTATACTGATTGGTGTGGGAGCGTTCTTCTTTACTTTCGAGGAGTATGATGAAGAGGAAGAATATGGTGTGCAGGAGCAAGTGCAGGAGGACCCATATGCTTGGGCTAAGGCGAAACAAACGCCGACGATTCCAGTTGTTCAGCAACAAGTAGCGCAACAGCAAGCGGTCGCTCAATCACAGCAGCCTGTGCAGCAAACTTCTCAGCACCCTGGCTGGCTGTGGGATGCACAATCCAATCAGTGGGTTCCAGACCCTAACTATGTGCATGAGCAGCAATGATTTGGTGATACAATGGCTAGTGCAAAACCTGGTGTACAAGAGCGAATCTTGCTCCACCTGCTTGACTATTCTGACTACAAAAATAGTGTTGAAGTACCATTCTCATTATCCCAGATGGGCATTGCTAATGCGGTAGCAATTGCGAGGTCGAATGTTCCTAGGGCGATTGCAGGGCTCAAAGATCAGGGATTGCTTATTGAACGGCAGGCCCATGTGAAAGGCGTATCTAGGAAGCGAAAAGCGTATTTCCTGACCGATTCAGGGAAAAACCTTGCTGAGGATACATGGAACAACCTGCGGTCATTTCCAGTTCGTTGTATTTTGAACGATGGCAAAATTGAATCTTCAACCCTTGGTGAAATAAATACCATACTACCTTTTACCATGCGCTCAGTGGATATTATCAGGTACATGGATGATAATTGTGTACTAGACTCAAGGAGTCTGTCTGCAGATTTAATAGAGCGAGATTTGTCAAAGCACGTTGAAAAACAACTTGTCACCGCTTTGGGTGACCTACCTAGGCTGCGCCATTTTTACGGCCGAGAGAAAGAACTTGACAATATGTTCAATCTATTGGAAGCAAGAGCGACAACACTCCTAGTCCCAGGTATTGCTGGTATCGGTAAAACCACAATGGCAAGCAAGCTCATCGAGCGATTCATGCATCGTCGTAATTTGATGTATCATAGGTGTCAAGATTGGGAAGGTTCACGCGCGTTCTTTGAATCAGTTGGTGAATGGTTGGCAAATATCGGTGACTCAACTTTTGCCGACTACATAGCAACCACTCCAGTGCCAAAACCTGCCGAAGCGGCAAATCTACTGATAGATGCCCTCGAAGGAACCCCATCGCTGATTGTTATCGATGATTTTCACAAAGTGGCCGACGCCACTCTACACCAAACATTCCAAGCTATGGCACTCGGATTACTGGGAAGTGAAGAAAAGATTGGCTTGGTGTTATTCTCACGTTCGTTCAAACCGGTTGTTCCATCCAAAGATGCAGAAGGTAGGATTGCCAGTCTAGTTTTACCACTTGATGGTTTAGATTCTGACTCTGGGCGCAATCTATTGAGCAGTTTTGAAAACCTCGAGGATGAACAGTGGTTATACATTCACGGGATTTCGCGCGGCCACCCATTAGTATTGGAGTTGATTAATCGTGGAGCATCAGCAACTGCTTTTCATGAAACCTTAGAGAACTATGTAACAGTTGAAATATTTTCAAAACTAAGCGCTGAACAAAAGCGTGTATTGTCTGTATTGTCGATTTTTAGAGAACCAGTATCGATTGACGCACTGTCAGAGCAAAAGTTAGACATCGATGTGCTTGATTCACTTGTTGAACAAGGATTGGCGAGGCAAGTCGACAGCGAATTATACGATGTTCATGACTTAATTCGCGAGTTCTTGTTACGCAGTTTGGATGATAAATTAAAAACCGAACTACACAGTAAATGCAGTTCTTGGTATCAAAAATCAAGCGATGCCCCCGTTTTCACCATTGAATTAATCTTCCACTTGGTAAGTTCGGACAACATGATAGAGGCGGCTGAAATTATCGTCAACAGCGGTAGAAGTTTAATCTCCCAAGGACATATGGAATTGCTAGGGCTAATCGAATCTCTCGTGCTAACTGAATTGTCGGATTCCGTTGCGACTAAGGTAAACCATTACAAGGGAGAAATACTCGCCTTATTGGGCAAGTTCGAGGAGGCTAAAACAGCCTTTAGCGCAGCACAAGAAACTGCGAACAAAACTAAAGATGTTAACACTCAAGCCGAACTTCTGTCTGCCCTAGCAGATATTTCTCTGAAGCAAGGTAACTTAGATGAATCACTAACTATGCATCGAGATGCGCTTGAAATTTTCATCAAAGTAAAGGATGCGATTGGTGCTGCACGCAGTTACAACAATATGGGCTACATTTTGCGACGTAAAAATGACAAATCCAAAGCGTTAGAGTCATATGCTGAAGTTGAATCAATTCTCCGTGACCATGACGATAGTGAGTTGATTAGTTCGCAATTGATTCTGGCGCGTTCACTTATGGACTTAGGTGAGATTGAACGGGCCCGTGATCATGCTCTGGAAGCTTTTGATAAAACTGACAAATTGAATGACAAACAACTTCATGCAAGAGCCCAGGCCGTATTAGGTAGATATTATGCCAAAGTTGGTGACTCTGATGTTGCATCTCACCATTACTCACAAGCCCTTGATGCAATGAATGAAGAGGGCGATATATTAGCTATGGTAGATATTACCATCCTGCTTGGTGAGGTGTTACAAGACTCAGGAAAGAATGATGAGGCGATGGAACACTTTAGAGAGGCACTGGTTATTGCAGAGGCAAATGACTTGCGGATGCAAATAGGAGAACTGCTTATCCGTTTGGGTAGCGTTGCACCAGAGAAGTCTCGCCGTATGGAATACCTACAACGTGCGCTTTCGGTGTTTAGGGAACTCGGTGCTAAGTCAAGAATGCGCGAAGTTCAGACCAGAGTTCACAACGCAGTTATGGGTAGATGACACTCACTGTGGCCTGTTGATGTCTATCGAGGTTAAGCCATCTTTATGAGTGACCCAAATCATTTGGGCACCAGATAATTCAATACTACCAGTGTGATTACCAACCCCGGCTCCAGAGATAAATACCTCAGTGTCAAGCCCGCCACCTTCATCAACTAACAATAGGGAATTATCACTGAGAGTAATAGTGAATAGGTTTTCATTCGCCTCTGTTGCTCGCCACCAAACACATTCTGTATACTCAATGTTACCGAGTCTACTCGCTTCATCGGCCCGTTCCACTGCCGCCGCTAAATCATCCAAATTCACCTGAATTGCTTCCTCATTCCATCTCTCTCGGGTCGCAGTTTCAATGTCCCAAGTCCAGATGCTAAATACTGAAAGGAGTAGGACTCCGAGTAAAAACGTGAATATGTAACCAAGTTCTGTTGCTGCGCCAGAGGTATCTCTTACTTGGTTTGACCTGCAGTTCATTCAATCGCCTCCGCCATCGTAACATCTAGTGAGGATAATTGAAGGCTAAACTGAATTTTTTCGCCGTTCGTGTGCCAAACTGCTTCAGAGGTGCCAATACTGGGGTCAGGCACCCAGCCAACATAATCTGTCAGGAGGTCGAGACTACCGGGATATATTGTCCAGTCAATGCTCTGGTCCAACCCACTTGCAGCCGAATTGGCAATGGCTGAGCCATACGGACTATACCACCCTCTGCGCACCTCATAGGCAGATTCTGAGGCGAGGGATTCACGATAGGCTAACTCGATATCCAAATTCATAACACCAGCACCCACTGTGCTATCGGCGGTGGGATTCAGTGCCGGTATTGTTGAGGCAAATCTAGGGCCTGGTCCTGATCTATCATTCGGTTGTCTGAGGACAGTGGGTTGAAATTCTGGGTGGTTGGTCAATACTGCACCATTGGAGTAAGCCACCTCCATACCAGTCACTGATGAGGTGAATTCATAGGTTAGCCTAGAGATGTGAAAGATCCATGCAGATGCAACAGTGGTGTAATCTGATTCGTCGTTGGCAGCAATTAAGTTGACCGAATAACTTGATGGATGCGAGCCATGGCTCCATGCTTGAAGAATTTCTAACTCACTACGCCCAGCCACCGTGTCCCATGGTAATTCAGTTGAAATCCAGCCGCTTGCAGTGATGTCAATACCAAGACAGCGTTCCTCACCATCGTGGTAAATTTCCATTAGACCGGAATTACCACTCACTCGATATACCCTGATTGGATGATTCTCTAATACAGATATCTGGTGACTCCCAGCTTCGACTGAAAATGAATAAAATTGGTCTAAGTAAGTCAAAGAATGATTAAATTGATTAGAACCGGTGTAATTAAAGATAGAAGCATATCCAGCAATTTGGGTTATTACTGTGTCAATTGAGCCAGTGTTGTGGGTTGCGAATAGGTGTTGCATACCCGACGAAAAACCAGTGTCAGAGGCAGGAATTATGCCCGCTCCAATACTTATTCCGCTTGAGTGATTATTGTGCCATTTAATCATAACATCCTCGTCGACATCAATTATTGGGGAACCAGAGATTCCTTGTGGTGGCCAGGCAATGCTTTCAGTCCCTTGACTAGGTATGGAAATTCCACCGCCTTGCCAAGTAGCCGTTGCAGTTGTTGTCGATGGGTTTGTCAGTTCCAAATATCCTGTCATCTGTGGGCTTAGGAATTCAGTTCCTAGGTAAGCACCAGATGTCGATTTTAAATTGACTATTCCAGCGTTGCCAGTGACTTCGGTTATCAGTATGAGTTGTGATGGAGCACTTGTCGTTACAGAGATTATAGTCGGCTCGCTCAAGGACACCGAGGATTGCCAATAAGAACCAATCCTTGAATTCACATCAGTGTTAACCACTGCTGTCGTCTCGGTTCCATCTATCAGCGTAGTAATCAAATTCGCATCTTTACTCATTACTTGAATAATCGAATCGCCACTGGGCAGCGGAACACTCCATGACCTACCAGTATTGTCAATTCTACTCGGATTATCCGGTGTGATAAAACTGGCACCACCTAAGCCTGAACTGGCGAGAATAACCAATTCATGGCTTGATTCCAGCCGTAAATCGGTATACAATGTTGAGTCAACATTTGCTGACTCATCGACGTTCATTTCGATTATGTCTACCAACGAGTTATCACTTTGAATCTTGATGTTGATTGGGCCAAGCGGTGATGCAAGCCCTTGATGTGCCGAAACGCTAAGCGATTCAACCCAGTTTGGGATGGAATAGAAGAATGGCCGCGTTGGTCCTAGTCGTAAATCGTCGTAACATATTGCAGTGGTTTTGCTTTCCGGATGCTTTACCTCTATTTGGTCATCAAAGTCAAGGATGCTTTTCATCCTGAAACTGGAATCATCCTGCCATGTTGCCGAATACCACATGCCACCCCTCGTACTATCCCAAGACAAGCTCCCATCGAGGGGAATTAGTTCCACTTCTGTTGAATCTCCTGGCATACCATGCTCGCTCAACACCTCGGTTTGCTGCGCCAGAATCATCATTTGAGAGGACATATCGTTTCGTTCAATTGAGCCTTCAAGTTCTTCGATTATCGGCATCATTGAAATCAACATAAGGCCAATGATTGAAACTACTCCACCGAATAGCAGGACGGTAGCAACTGCCGCAGAAACGGCTTCATCATCACGAGTAATGTTGTATTTCATCTTTCGACCACAACCTCGTTTATGGAGACATCAAAGTAAACTGCTTCGCCAAGGGAACTAACGGTTATTCCATCAGCACCACTCGCCCGTTCAAACGGTGCTAGTCCAATGAAACTGTCCAACGTCCCTGAGGCTCTATTCAGCGTATATTTACTAAGCCACTGATCGTCATATTGTGGCGTTATCACCGGCGCTACCGAATTGGTTAACGAAAATCTCACGTTGTAGCAAAGTCCGGAAAATGGGTTTATTGAACCACCAGAAATAATGTCAAGTCCTAACTTATTAGCACTGCCTAGGCTACCACTAACTGCAATATTAGTTAGTATGATTGAGAGTCTAACGCCACCGGTGGCTAATTCATCAAATTCAACTCTAGGGAATTTACTTATCTCCCATGCAGAATCGGCAAAGTGTTCTATTCTTGCATTGTTTACCAAATAGATTTCATGCTCTCCGTTACCCAGACTGGTAATAATTCGTAACCCAGAAATAGTATATTTGACAGTTTTATGGATCGGTTCGTCGTCACCGTTTAGGACAGTAATAACATACCAATCGGTTAACTGCAAGTTGTGATTTACCATTCCATCCGCATCAAGGATGGGGAATTCTCCAATGCCATTTTCGTGATGTATCAGAACCTTTTCTGCCGTTGAGTTGATGCTGCTCACAATGAAACTTGTTGTATTATATGCCGTTATTTTCACGATATCTGCTGATGACAAATCAGCGCTAATTGACCAAATTTCAAGATTGCTTACTCCTTGTAGCATGGAAGTTCGCATGCCCAGATTGTGTCTTATGCCGGTACCCTCGGGCGAATCAGCAGCGACGTCAATACGATCTTCTAACCGGTCAGCGATACCGTTGGCAGCATTCCAATTGGTGTTATCTTCAAAATCTGTAATGTAGGGGTTGAGGAATATCCAGACACCCCCCATGATCGAGACAACCATAGCTAGCATCATAATAACGCCAAGCACCTCGCTAACCGCTGCGTCCTCACTGCTGCAGTGCGACCGGGTCCTATACCGCTCAACGGGTGGCATGATGCGCTCACACTTTGGTATCATTTAGGTATTGACCTATAATTAGCCAAAAACCAGTTAATCTCGCACTGACTTGTTAATTGGGTTGATTGTCAGATTGCCACTATCTTTGCCAATGTAGTGGGTCATTTCTGGACCATTTTGCCCAGAGATGTATATGTCGCCATCAAATAATTCACCGATATAAAACAGCACAGTTGATTCTGCCAGATGAGGTGAGTTGTTTTTCTCGGAGAGGTGGGTCAACACCACATTGCGAGTCTCAGCGGTGCATACTTCAGCCAAAAATCGACCGGTTTGGTTATTTGATAAGTGGCCTCCTCTACCACGGATTCTCTCTTTTAGGGAGTAAGGATACGGTCCGGAGTCTAATTTTCTTTCATCATAATTAGCTTCAATCGAGATATGTTCACACCCATGCACATGTTTTACCAGTTCATCGGTCCATGAACCCAAATCAGTTATGATTGCGGCTCTTTCACTGCGATAACTGGCAATAAATGCAACATTATCGGAACCAGCGTGAGGCACTGGAACCGGCAGAATAGTCAATTCTTCACCTATGCGAATTAGGTCGAGATGGTCAAAGTGAGATGTCTGCATGGGGTCTAAACCGAGTTCCATTGCGGTTAATTCGTTAGCGAGAATTTTCAGCTTCCATCTTTTTTGAGCGATTACCGCCCCACCACCGTGGTCACCATGGTGGTGACTGAGTAAAACACAATCGATATCTGTGGGTTTTATATTCAAAAGCCCAAGGCGTTTCTCCAACTGTGCCCCACTGAATCCCTGGTCAATCAGCACCTTCACTTCATCA
>DUJJ01000019.1:2975-3332 GCA_013329865.1 Candidatus Poseidoniaceae archaeon | reverse complement strand
TGGGAGGTCCCCTGGGCTAGGTAGTCCTGCCATGCCCGGAAGCGGTAATCCTGGCAACGCCGGCAATGGTATTGGTCCATCATCTTCTTCTGGCTTAATCCGTTCGATTGGGTATAGCTGGTCGAGATCTGCAAGACCGGGTGCTTCAGGAATCGCCCCCAGTATTATGCTCCACTGCTCGTCAATCACTGCAGTAGTTATCGGTTTTTGTAGCCAGGCGACCGCTCCAGCGGAAAACTTAGCGTCGGCGGCAACTGATGCAAGTCTTCTTGGTGCAACGAAGACAATTCTTGCATCGCCGCCATGCTCACGCATCTCTAAGGCAGCAAGATGTCCGTCGAGTGAGGGAATATCAAG
>DUJJ01000019.1:810-2586 GCA_013329865.1 Candidatus Poseidoniaceae archaeon | reverse complement strand
TCTTGACAGAGTTCGATATTAAAATCTTTGATCTTGAATATTGAGGTTAATCGTTGAATAGACATTGCATTTGATTCGACAATAAGGACAGTTGGAGAGCCATCATCCGAATTATTTGAGACGTAAGCCATGTCAATCTAACGAGCCGATTGTATACTAACAAATCAATCAACCGGAGGTTTTTATCTATTCTTCCTCAATATTCGCAGATACATCTTCTACCGGGCCATCTCGAGGGTTCGCAAAGGTTTCGCGTATGGTTTCTGATTTGGCTAAATCGTCATCTGCTTGACGTTTCATCGTTGGCGCGCGGGTAAATTGTAGTTGAAGTTCACTAATCACGCTTCGCAGTAACTGAGTTTCCTTATCTGTGAGATTACCCTTAGTCTTGTTCTGTAACATAGAAAGCAAATCTATGGCTTCTTTTGCTTCAGCTAAGTCGTAATATTTGTTACCATTTTGATCTGGTATGTACCCCATGTGGAGTAACGCGCTTCTTTGAAACATGTGAACTAATTGAAATAATCGCGTTGTGTCTTCATCAGAAAATATCTCTGCCATTATTATCCCCCAAGCGGTATTAATCAATTAATTAACTGACTATTCAAATAACTGGTCGAGTAGCCAATCAGGATCAAACTGCTTGAGATCATCATAGCCTTGACCCACTCCTGCAAACACAATGGGGCGCCCGGTTGCAAAGGCGATGGAAAGCCCGGCGCCACCTTTTGCATCGGTGTCTAATTTAGTCAAGACAGCTCCATCAAATTGCATTATTTCCTGGAACATTCGTGCCTGGTCAACCGCATCATTACCAGCTAAGGAATCGCCGACAAATAGGGTCAGATGTGGGTTAGCAACCCGTTTTACTTTATTCAATTCGTTCATTAAATTGGTTTTATTTTGCATTCTGCCAGCAGTGTCTACTAATACAACATCGATGTTTTTGGAGTGAGCTGACTCGATCGCATCTCTAGCAACAGCGGCAGTGTCTCCGCCTCTTTGACTAGAAATGCAGCGAATTCCGAGATTATCGCAGTGTGCCTCAAGTTGCTGAATTGCCCCTGCTCTAAAAGTGTCACCAGCTGCAGCAATAACCGATAGCCCATTGTTTTGTAACCGTCTAGCAATCTTTGCTGCGGTGGTTGTTTTCCCAGTCCCATTAACACCTACAAGCATGATTACTATCGGAGTATCGCCGGCATCAATAAACGACTTAACAGAGCCATCAAAGTCCCAATATCCAGCCCGCAGTATGTTGCGCAATGCTCGTTTTAGGGCTGCTTCGACGACCTTGGATAAATCTGCTCCTTTACGCAACCTAGAACCGATGAGATTCTGTCTCAGCGCATTAATTACCGCAGATACCGCATCACTAGATATGTCCGATTCGAGGAGGACCCATTCGAGTTCCTCAAGTAAATTATCTAATGCAGAACTTGATTTTATCAGCCTGCCACCTTGTTCTACTACACCACCACCTAACTCGACTTCTATGGTCGAACCGCTTTCGGTCTCAATACTGGCCGACTTTGTCGAGCCCTTCGGCGCTTGAGCTACTTCCACAAGTTTCCTTCCTGTAGTTGTCCGCATCATGGAGAGGTCAACGCGTGACCCCGCTGGTCTTGCAACCTCAGTTGCTCCTCGTTTTTTCATTGACTTTTCATGGGCTTTTTTGGCCTTTTCTGCCTGTTTCTGTTCCCGTTGTAATCGCTTTTTTTCCTTGCGTGAAAGTTGCTGAGGCAGGTATTCTTCATCGTCATCGAGGATTTCCCA
>DUJJ01000019.1:0-415 GCA_013329865.1 Candidatus Poseidoniaceae archaeon | reverse complement strand
GTTCTTCTGCATTTTCAGTAGGCGCAGAATAACTTGTCTCGCTTGCAATAGTTTCTTGGCGGGCAGCAATTATTTCCTTTGCCTCCGCAGAATCTTCGATTACGGTTAGCGAGTCTGTGTCAACCTCATCGGCTACTTCCTTGACGCGCCGTTTGAATCGGTCGAACAATCCCATGTCTCGCCCTCAATCATCTAATGTAAGTTCATTTCCGAACATCCCGCCTCTCCTGCGTGGTTTAGGTTTCACAGTTTCATTGTTGTCCACCACATTTTCAGTTGTGGACTCTGCTGTGGGAGGTGAACTGGTTTGTAATTTTTCAGCGGCCTCATTAAATTCTTGAGCGAGGGTCCCGAGTTTTTGTTCAATAGCCCCTGCTTGCTTTAGTAGGGTTTCATATAACTCATTGAATTCATT
>DUJJ01000059.1 GCA_013329865.1 Candidatus Poseidoniaceae archaeon | reverse complement strand
CTCAGCGACCTCACTATTCAGCGGCAATTAACCTCCATACTAAATTCTGATATATGCTCTACAAGCAAAGCTAGCGTGACTGGTTCAGCTGACCTTGTGTCAACACAATGGACCGAACTGCGCGACCGCGCATCAATCGGCACCGCCATAGATTGGAATCTAGCAGTGGAGGATAACTTTCAAGGCAATCTGATGACTTTTGGAGTCGGTGGGATACTGGGTGAGTTAGAAACCCTGTCTCCTGGTTTCTCCATGCTGCTACAACCCGTCGAATTACAGGAATTGCTGGCCACCGACTACATCGATGACGGTGCATCAGGTTCTCGATTAGGCTGGGACTGGCGGGTTTTAGGAACTGAAAAATTAGGTAGCACAGATATGTGGAAAATCGTCGCCACCAATCAAGATGTGCAGGAATTATGCTTGGGTTCAGCAAGTATGACCTTGTTAGTTGAGGAAGGCAACCCGTGGGCTACCAAACAGACGGTGAATGTGGTAATCTCGGGCAGTGATAGTAATCGTCAGGGATGCTCAACTACAACGAAATTATTGGGTGACTATGTCCTACCAGACGGGGAATTAACCATGACTCATACATTCCAGAAGTCGTCATTGAACAGAGGCTCGAAAGGTCTCGAGTTTGGTCTATCATACGATGCTAGACCGCAGGCTAATGAGCTGTCACCAAGCGACAGCGACCTGAATAACTGGGGGCCAAATGGCGAGCATATGCCAGATAATTCCTTAATCAGAACCAACAATCTAGAACAGGCAATCGACTGTTTACAGTATCTCCAGTCGTCAGCATCGGGAGCAGTAGCCGCGATTGATGACGGAGGGTATGTTTGGCGGGCAATAGATCAACAATATGGTGATAATACCCAGTGGAATCTGTCATGGATTGCTAGTGATGATATTGCTGGTTGGGTGACCTTCAACGTCACTGGTGCGCCTTCACAAGAAAATTGTCAATTTGATCAAAAGGGCAGTTACGATGAAACCGTATCATACAATCGGGATTTTATTCCAAGAGTTCTCAATATCTCCACTATCGAGGAATCTCTCTTAGACTCGAGCAGATTTCCATCTCTATCCTCGGACCAAGGACTGTTCACTAACGCCGGGGCTTATCACCCGGAAACCCGAGTAGGCTACTTAGTGGTGGTTCCTGGCAGCGGCATCAACACAATTTTAACCAACATCGGCGATGCTACTGATGGCGCTTGTACGGTTGATATGTCTCGGGAGTGGACGGAGGATGGCTGGGACAAAAGATTCAATCTAATCGCTGACGCTACAGACGGGCGAATCATTGGTTGGAATTACGTCAAGAGTGCATGACTACTTCCATTTGCTGTCAAACATAGATAAGTCAGGTGCCCCCTTGACATCAGCGTATTCTGGGGTTTCTTGTTGATACCTATTAGCCGGTAGCGGTGCGAATGATTGGGTTGGCGGAGGATTCGCCGGAACCTTGTCTGCTTTACTTTGGCGTAATCGTATCGTTAGTAATACAATTACTAACATCGATAACAAACCAATTAACACCGTCATCACATTGTCTGTGAGCATATTGACAATCCGGGACACAGTTGACTGCTCATCGGGCGGTATAATCTCCGGTGGATGATAGACAAAGTAGGAGATATTCCAGGTGTATTCTGCAGACCCAAATTCATCGATTGCGACTGCTCTAATGTTGTATGGGCCAAGGGTTCCATTGCCGGCACACAAAATACCGCCGAAGCCAAATTCGGTAATTGAGCAATTGAATGGGCCTTCTTCGAAAGATGCATTAGTCGACAGTAATGTTGAGTTACGATACCAATAAAATTCGACCCCAGTATCCTCGATTGCAGTTTCACTTAGGTCTAGGTCCATGCTTAGTGATAGGGTATCTTCAGTAGCATTGATGGTTGAATTAGCTAGTGATGAAAAGGCAATGTAGTCATAACGATTTACTCCGTCATCAATTAGTTGGTTACAGTTATCATCGACACCATTCCAGATTTCTATTGCGTTAGGATTGATGGCAATATTGGTGTCATCACACTCCTCAAACCAACGAAAACCATCACCATCCTCGTCTAAATCTGGAATGCGCGGGTTTGTATTCGTCTGCAGAACTTCGACGCCATCACTTAACCCGTCACCATCGGTATCGAACATCGTTGGTTCGCTGCCAACTGTCAGAATCTCAAATCCATCCTCTAACCCGTCATCATCGGTATCGTTGTCTAATGGGTCTGTGTTCATCGTATAGAATTCTACCAAATCTGCTAACTGGTCATTATCTCGGTCAAGGCCAACAAAATCCTCGTCGATGAATTCGTCACAATCATTGTCGATTGCATCAAGCAATTCAATCGCATTTGGATTAATTTGGTCATTGGTATCGTTACAGTCTTCAAACCAGTAGAATCCGTCCAAGTCTGTATCATTATCGAAAATCAACGGATCAGATTGGTATTCCAAAATTTCTTCACCGTCCTCAAGCATGTCGCCATCGGTATCCTGTAGAGTGTAATCCGTGCCATAAATGTGGAATTCTGCGTAGTCACTCAAAGCATCAGCATCGGTATCAGTTTGGTTGAAGCCTTCATCCCACAGGCCATCACAATCGTCATCGATATAATTCAACACCTCCAATGCACCTGGATAAATCTGGTCATTGGTGTCGTTGCAGTCTTGGAACCAGTAGAAGGTGTCAGAATCAGCGTCAGGGTCTGGTATTAGCGGGTTAGTGCCATAATTATCAACCTCAGCTCCATCGAGCAGGCCATCATCATCGGTATCACTATCCAGTGGGTCGGTATTGTTGACAAGAATTTCCCGTCCATCCTCTAAGCCATCATTATCTGAGTCGACTGACAGTGGATCGGTAAAATAGATGTTTATCTCATCACCATCATTAATTTGATCGTCGTCAGTATCTATGTCGTCAGGGTCAGTACCGTAAATAGTGTCTTCATCATAATTGGTAAGTCCGTCGCCATCACGATCGGTATTCAATTCGGTGCCATAAATATTTAATTCCCAATCAAATAATGTCCCCGTGTCGCCATTGCCTTGATCCTCGATTGAAAGTGTCCATTCTCCAAAGCTATCTTCATCCCAGTGATGAACCGATGTGAACATCCAATTATTCCAGTCATTGCCACTATCTTCGTGTTTTTCCGATAATATGCTTTCAGTCCCTGACGGGCTGGTTAGAATAATCTCTAAATCGCCCCGATAGTTGTGGTCAATATCAACAATAACTTCGACATGCTCAATCTTTATTGATTCTGAAACTTGAGTTGCTTCGCTAATTCCCGGAGCTGAGTTGTCAGGGATTTGTCGGTCATCGACGTCAAGTAAGCCAGACTGGAAATTAATTTCCGGGCCAACGTTAGCCCAGTTTGCGGCTAGGTCAACCGCAGCACTAGCGTCTATCACGCCAAAGCCATACTTGTGGCTAACATCATGACCTGCGCCGTTGAGATACCAAGAATCGTCACCGGCATCGTTGATGCGTGCGCTGTTGACAATGATGTGTTCAACATCACGGTAGGTCAGATTGGGATTTGCATCGAGAATCAGGGCTACCACTCCTGAAACCAATGGGGTTGCCGAAGAAGTGCCGCCGAAATTATTGTTGTAATCGCCGTTGTTATAGCCGCTTCCCCCCTCATTATCGGTCGTCGTTATGCCCTCACCGTCACCGTCAGACGGTGCGGCTACGAGGATATTGGCACCGGGTTCAGCATACCAAGATTGGCGCCCGTAGTGAGTAACTGCCGTGACGGCAATAGTGTGCCGGCTGTTAGCATAGCCATCGTAGTTGGAATTGTCATCATCATCGAGGCCATTTCCAGCCGCCCAGGTAATAATGTTACCAAGACCGCCACGCCCTTGATTTACATCGTCCTCAAACGCCGCTAACATAAGTGGTCCGGGCGCTTCAACGGTTCTACCGTTGTCGCTAGGTCCCCATGAATTTGAATAGATGTCAATGTTTTGATTTTCATGAGTTAGCGTGTTGCTTTCCCTAGTATCTGTTGTGCTACAGGCGATGAGTAGTAAACCAGCAAGACCGGCTCTAGGTGCAGCTCCCGATACGCCGATGGTATTGTTGCCAACGGCGGCCGCTACACCGGCTGCAGAGGTTCCATGCCCGTCATAGTAACTTGGGCTCGGGTCGCCGTCATTATCGCAATAGTCGTAATCTAGTGTGTCTTCATAGTAATTATCGAGGTCAGCGTGATTCCAATCTAAACCATCATCAACTATTCCAATGACTACTCCATTGCCACGGTAATCATCCCACGCGGTGGTGATGTTGGCATCCTCTCCTACATTACCGCCCGTTTGACCCGTGTTTTGTAGGTGCCACTGGTCGTCAAAATTTGCATCATTGGGAATCCATTTTTTCGTCATGGTTTTCTCAATTAGCGGGTATGCCACCTCAATTTTTCCCTCATACTGTAATTTTGCGAACTCGCTCGCACCATTTGAAAAGTCCATATCAATCAGGTAGGCATTTGCCAGTAATGGTGCTGCTTCACCCACTACATCGGGGCTAACAACAACCCACTGGGTTACTGATTGTTGCTCGTCGAGGGAATATTGAGTGAGATCACTGACCCGAGCAAATGCTGCTCTAACAGCGGGAGAATAAGCGTATGTTAGGGGTGCATCGTCTGGGTTGTCGGATAAAATCGCACCGTAGCCGTAGTCGACACTAGACTCAACTTGAGCGGATACCATTGGCGCAAGTAGCGTGGTAAGTAGGATTACGA
>DUJJ01000077.1 GCA_013329865.1 Candidatus Poseidoniaceae archaeon | reverse complement strand
CTGCCGGAAAATAGCCTCCTTGGTAGGGGTTGTGGAGTGATGTTTGGTCGCTACCGAGGTCAATGCAGATGTCACGCTCAACTATTCGCTCCCATAATTCCACAATATTGCCGATATGACCAACCGAGATTGGAACACCTCTTTGTGCAGCATCCATCATCAAATCGATTGATTCATCAACATCCCGAGAGATGTTGGTCAGCCACCCTTGTTCATACCGTTTTACAGCAGCATGTTCGTTCATCTCGGCAACTATGCATGCTGCCCCCGAAATAACCGCAGCTTTGGCTTGAGCGCCGGACATACCACCAAGTCCAGAGGTCACAAATGTAATGCCGGCTAAGTCTTTTTCAGGAGGTAAATTTAGGTGCATTCTAGCAGCGTTAAGCAAAGTTATCGTAGTTCCATGGACAATCCCTTGTGGACCAATGTACATGTATGATCCAGCCGTCATTTGACCATACTGGGAAACTCCAAGGGCATTCATTTTTTCATAATCGTCACGACTACTGTAGTTAGGTATAACCATGCCATTAGTCACGACGACTCGTGGAGCGTGCTCATTTGAGGGAAACAAACCAAGCGGGTGACCAGAATACATTACTAGTGTTTGATTATCATTCATTTGAGCAAGGTATTGCATGACCAGCCGATATTGCGCCCAATTTTGAAACACCGAGCCATTACCGCCATAGGTAATCAATTCATGAGGAAATTGTGCTACTGCCGGGTCTAAATTGTTCATTATCATCAGCATTATTGCTGCTGCTTGCTTGGATTTTGCGGGGTAGGCCTCGATAGGATACGCCCTCATAGCATATTCTGTCGGCCTGAATCGCTGCATTGTTATGCGGCCAAATGATTCCAACTCATTAAGGAATTCCTCTGCTAATATTTGGTGAAATTGTGGGTCAAAGTATCGCAATGCATTCTTTAGCGCAAGAATCTTGTCAGGCTTGTTTAGAACTTGACGTCTACTAGGGGCGTGGTCAACAGTCTCGTCGAGACCTGGATGCTCAGGTAAAATAGATGGAATACCCTGAACCAAACAGTCCCTCAAGACATTCCAGTCAGCCTCCATGGTTCAAGCCAAGCGACGGAGTTCTTAGAGGCTATTGTTCAAGAGCAGAATCGATATCTGGGCGCCAGTAGGTGAAAATCATACCACACATAATCATGATGAAGGAGAAAGAAATAAATCCTGTCTGCAATGATAGGTTTTGATATTCAACTAGATATCCAGCAATCGAGGTAGAAAATGCAGCCGTTCCACCAAGAATTAGCATGTCAATAGAAAACACTCGACCTCTGACCTCATCCTCAACCCACATTTGCGTAAGCACTGTGGATAATACCCAATTTCCTCCACTAGCAGAGTGTGCTAAAATAATCAATGCCACAGTGAGGGGGAGATATATATCGAGAGTAATGCCAAGGAGAAAGTAAAAGAATCCAGATATCGACACTAAAATCCCGATTAATGATGGCCATTTTGTTCGATCTTTGAAGACAGCTCTAGCAATGAGTGGTCCAATACCCGTTCCAATACCCCGTGCGAAGAAAAACAAGCCAAAGCCGAATGCAGCCCCATAACCAGTCAATTTACCGCCTGCGAGAACTAGGAACACTCCAGCTAGGCCGGCTCCAGCCAAATTCCAAGAAGACTTGGCAAATACTATTCTCAGTAATTTTTTATCATGATATATCCTTGCCCAACCAGTTTTGATATTACTAATTGCGGTTTTTATCAGTGGTCCCTTTACTGATTCATCGTATTTCTGTTCAAATGTGAGCGGAATAAGCAATAGTGATGATAACAAAAATGTGTATGAATCGATAATAAATGCTAGGTCTGTCCCGAAAATACTCACAATTATTCCGCCAAGCATTGCTCCAAGACATAGAGCAGTGGACCATGACGCGCTGTCAATAGCGTTAGCCGTAATCAGATCATCTTCATCAACAATATTTGGGAGTGCGGCGCGTTCAGCTGTGACATATACTCCATGTAACAGCATCATGAGACCGGACATTGCGATGAGCCACCACATGTCTTCTTTACCATCGACGAACAAGAATGAAAGTGCCAGAAATACTTGAAATATATTCGCCCACAACATCAATTTTTTCCTACTCATACGGTCAGCAAGCAATCCGTTGATTGGTTGTGACAAAGCGAATAATGCCATTCTAACAGAAAATAATACGCCAAGTAAAAATTCTGAACCAGAATATTCTAAAATCAAAAAGAATAATGCAATTGTGTTAAACCATTCACCCAGTAATGAAATCACTGAGGCTGCCCATAACCTTCTAAATTTAGCGTTGGAAAAGAAGAACTCGACATAACCTTTGGTCACTATCACTCCTCCTCAGCCGTGGAATTGTGACCACTGATGGTACAAATAATCCACTTTGAGGTAGGAGTATTTGATGTGTCTGCAGTTGACTCCAGTGGTACTAGCTCGTTGGCCTCTGGGAAATAAGCAGCGACATTCCTTTTTGGAATCTTGTATGGGATAACGGTCCATTGTTTGGATAAAATCGCAGTTCCGTTAAAGTGGCTAGTGACGTCAACAACATCACGTGTTTTAATTTCTAACTCTAGCATATCATCGGGATTCATCATTATAATCCGCCTGTTACCTTTGATTCCGCGGTAGCGGTCATCAAGACCATAGATGGTTGTGTTATACTGATCATGTGACCTTATGGTCATCATCACAAACTCATCACTTTGCAAAGAAACATCAGGCAGAGCATTGACTGAGAAACTAGCCAACCCATCATTTGTATCAAACTCCTGAGCATCTTTAGGAGGATTTGGTAGTTTGAAACCATTCTCCTGCCTAACCCGTATATTGTAATTTTCAAATCCTGCGATAGATTTAGCAATTAATGCTCTAATAGCATCATAATCTTCGACGAGTGACCGGAAGTCAATGGTCGGTTTGTCAAGCGTCATAGCCGCTAGTTGTGCTATTATCCAGGGTTCACTTTTCAGCGCTGATGATGCCGGTTTCAATGTTCCCCTAGATGTGTGAACAACACCCATTGAATTCTCAACGGTGACAAATTGTTTGCCTGATTGTTGAATATCCAACTCAGTTCTACCCAAACATGGTAAAATAATCATTTCATCAGACTGCACTAGATGTGAGCGATTCAATTTAGTTGACACATGGACGCCCATTTCTAGGTTTTCTACAGCTGCTGATGTTCGCATTGTCTGTGGGGTGGCGGAAATGAAGTTACCCCCTAAACAAAATAAGAAATCAAGTTCGCCTGACTCAATGGCTTTGATAGCATTAACAACATCATACCCGTGTCGTCTAGGTAGGCTAACATTTAATCCAGTCTCTAAATTATCGATAAATAAATCAGTAGGTGCTTCCCAAATTCCTACAGTCCTGTTGCCTTGGACATTGGAATGACCCCTCACGGGGCAGAGACCGGCGCCCTGTTTCCCGATGTGCCCACCCAGCAAGTGCAAATTTACAACCTCCTGGATAACAGCAACACCATTTTTGTGCTGAGTTAATCCCATTGCCCAACAAGAAATGACTGTTTTTGAATCAATCAATAATTTTGCTACACCCTCAATAGTGGTTTGTGAAATCCCTGTGTCGGTAACAACCCTATCCCACTCTAGGCTGTCAAGTGATGCGCAGTATTCCTCATACCCTTTGGTTTTACGAGTGATAAACTCCTCATCTAGATTCCCAGAATCGATTATCAGCTTATTTATCGCTTTGAACAACGCAGCATCTCCGCCAATTTTTATTGGTATGTGAACATCAGATAATTTTGTTGAACTAAAATTTAACTTCATGTAATCTTGTGGATGCTTAAAACGAATCAAACCCGTCTCTGTAAGTGGATTGATATGGATTATTTTTGCCCCATTATCTTTTGCATCTCGCAGTGCAGTGAGCATACGCGGATGATTGGTTCCAGGATTTTGACCAATGACCAAAATTGTATCAGCATAATTGAAATCATCTAGATTGATCGTCCCTTTACCGATGCCAATAGTCGATATTAGTGCTTTACCACTGGATTCATGACACATGTTAGAACAATCGGGGAGGTTGTTCGTTCCATACATCCTGACGAATGCCTGATAGAGAAAGGCAGCTTCATTACTAGTTCTCCCAGAGGTGTAGAAGGCTGCGTTATCTGGTGAATTTAATGATTTCAATTTATCAGCGATCTTAACCAATGCATCTGACCATGAAATCGGTTGATAATGTGAGTCTTGTTTGCTTGCATACATTGGCTCGGCAATTCTACCTTGACTATTAAGCCAATAATCACTTTTACCTGCTAAATCTGCTATAGAGTATTTGGCGAAAAATTCTGCGTTTACGTTTGCCTTCATGGCCTCATCAGCAACCGCCTTAGCACCGTTTTCACAGAACTCAAAACTTGAACGATGTTCTGGATCGGGCCATGCACAACCGGGGCAGTCGAATCCTTCTTTTTGGTTGACCATCCTGAGTGTCTTTACAGTCTTGCCCACGCCCATTTTTTTCATTGAATGAACTGCACTTGATATCACGGCAGGAATTCCAGCAGCTGTAACTTTGGCAGATGATAGACTTAATTTTGACTGGTCAACGGGCGTCAGCCCGCTAGATTCATCACCCATCAATACCAAGGCATGATTTAGACTTTTGAAGTCTTGGTAGATTTGTCGACATCAGCCTATAATTGTGGCACTGTTTTGTCTAACAAATGAATAAATTTTCATGCCCAATTGGCGGGCGCAATCTCCTGCTAATGAAGAACTGGCACCGATAGAGGCAATAGTCGAAATATCTGCCCTTGCGGCTTTGGCCACTATGTCCCATCCACATCGGCCACTGAGGAGTAAAATCGATTGTCGGATATTACCATTGACAATAGCCTTTCCAATGACTTTGTCCACAGCACTATGCCTTCCAATGTCCTCAGATACGAAAGTTAGTTTACCCTCGGTTGATAACAAACCAGCACAATGCATACCTCCGGTTTTACTGAACCCCGACTGAAATTTTCTCATCGCTTCCATGCCCTCATGCAAAATTGATACGTCAAAATTTAATTTGCGACCAATTATTGGCAGACTCGAAATTAGTCCATCAAGTCCGTCGATATTACATGCTCCGCAAGATGTGTTGGTAATGCCCTTAGTTCTGGGTTCTGTCAAGAGCGGAATTTCGGTTGTGAGACTTACCTCGAAACCATTGTTACTAGATTCGACCTTCGGTGTTGTATTGATACTCTTTAGCGCATCAATAGCGACATAACCTTCACATACCAAATGGCCGATCATCAGGTGGTCTAGCTCATCTGGTGATGCTAGAAGGGTTGCTAATTCGAAACCATTACAGTTCAATGATACAACAGACTCCACGGCAACTTCATCAGAGGCTATCTTTGTAGTCCCATCGGCCCACTTAATAATTGGAACTTTTCGGTAATTCATATCAATCAGCGCGCAAATGGTCAATTTCAAAAAACTCAAATTGTAGATCTACCAACTCTTTGCTGGATTCTGCTACAGAATACTCTTCTAATGGTTCGTAATTTAATTCAATAAAACGTTGACCCCAACGAAAACCGCCAAGCAGATCGGCGGCTTGTGTTTTGTTCCCAGTCAAATATGTGACGGCCGCCAGTGCTTCGATGGTTGAAAGTTTACCGGGTTTACCCCAATTGACAGGATTTGCTGCTAGTAGTAATGGCAGCATTCGAGGCTTAAGTCGCGTTTGGCGCATAACTGATTCAACGCTACTCTCTATTTGTTTCCATGAACAATCTAATGCCACCAACGCGCCGTGTCTATCAGTTAAGATTTCATGGTCCTCGGGTCCAAAAATCTTACCACAAAGCGGCTCTAAGATAATCCCTCTTTTTGGCAGACTTGATATCTTTTTGTGTAGAGTTATATCGCCACGTTTGGCTGACAACACCGCCGTATTTTTTTTGGGGTCGTCTTGTGCCAACCACAGTGAATGCACATCTATGGACATCTAATCACCATTCTGATTAAAGAAGTCACCTAATGTCATACCACGATTACTGCCTTTTGTCAACCTAGAGGTTTCGGTGGGTGTAGTGTAATCCATTAAGGAGATCCCTAACACACGCTCGAACTTCTTCACCACAGAATCAGTTGGCGGTTTACCAGACTCGGCTGATTTAATTACATTGACTGTTTCTGCCATCCGCTTGCCCAATTCAGACTGATTCCAACCTTTTGATTGACGTGCAGCAGCAATCTTACTGGCGAAGTCATCAACAAGCTCTTTCTCCTGTTTTGCCATTATGTCGTTCTTCCTTCTGGATTTGGTGGTTTTGACTTGGCGGGTTAGGGACTGCTTTATTCCTGGGGCAACCTTGTTCGAAGCCAAACCAAGTTTTTCAACACACCTCTGACAAGCATAGACGTTGGTTTTACCCATTAATACCAGCCTAACTCCAACGTTCATCGCCCCGCAAATCTCGCACTCGCCCATGGTCTCGCCTGTTAGGCTAATGTGGTAATCAAAATGAAATTTGTCGTTGGAAATGACAGAGTTCATAGATGACAGGCGGTACGCTAGATTGATTGGCATGGTAGGCGAAGTTGAAACACCAACAAAAAATTTGAAATCGTCTACTGAAGAAGAACTTAAAATTCTTGAAGAAGATTTCAAGTCTTTACAAGACCAGACTCAAGATTTGATTAACGAAAGAGCTCACATGGAATCTGAAATACGCTCATTGAAGAAGCGGGCGAACAGATTAGATGAAGAAGTCAGAAGTTTGAAGTCTCCACCATTAATAGTTGGTCATTTAGAGGATATATTAGACCAAGAAAGAGGCATAGTGCGCTCCTCAAACGGCACAGTTTTCTCAGTAGCACTAAATCAAAGATTATCTCCTGAAGTTTTGAAACCTGGGGTCAGAGTTGCCCTTAACCAAGACACTCTTGCAGTTATCGAAGTATTACATGATGCTTGGGACCCAATGGTTAGTGGAGCTGAGATGGTTGATAAGCCTACCATAAACTACGATTCTGTCGCCGGACTTGATGAACAAAAACAATCGGTTAGAGAAGCAATAGAATTACCGCTAAACTCTCCTGAATTGTTCAAAAAAGTAGGCGTTGAGCCTCCAAAAGGAATCCTCCTTGTTGGACCGCCGGGTTGTGGCAAAACCCTACTTGCTAAAGCAGTAGCAAATCATACAGAAGCGACCTTCATTAGAATGGTAGGTAGTGAGCTTGCACAAAAATACATTGGCGAAGGTGGTCGAATGGTTCGAGAATTGTTTTCACTAGCCAAAGAAAAAGCACCGTCGATTATTTTCCTCGATGAAATAGATGCCATTGGAGCAAAGCGGTTGGATGGTTCCACAAGCGGCGATCGAGAAGTCCAAAGAACTCTCATGCAGTTACTTGCTGAATTAGATGGCTTTGATGTGCTCGAGAATGTCAAAATAATCGCAGCAACTAATCGACCAGATATTCTAGATGAAGCATTGCTAAGACCCGGAAGGTTTGACCGAGTGATTGAAATTCCGATTCCAGATGACGTCGGAAGGAAAGCCATTTTTCAGTTACACATTGGCAGTATGAATACTAAGAAGATATCACTTAAACCCATAGTCGACAAGACTACAGGATTTTCGGGAGCAGAAATTAAAGCGACCTGCGTCGAAGCAGGTATGATTGCTATTCGCCAAAGTAGAGGCCACATCACTCAAGAAGATTTTATTGAATCGATTAAGCGAATCAATCTCAAAAAGATTCAAGGCGGATTAAAAGACACACCTGAGTCAATGTATAATTAAGGCTAACTACAAAGTCCGTCTTTTGAACCACAAACTATGGAGCAGCCCATTATCGAATGCGTACCCAACATCTCAGAGGGTAGAGATAAGTCAATAATTGATAAAATAGTCAATTCTATCGAGCAGTCTGCCGAATGCTCGGTACTAGGAATTGAACCCGATGCTGACTATAATAGAACTGTAATTACCATTGCAGGAACCCCGCTCAAGGTGTATCAAGCAGCATATCAATTGATTAAATCATCCATTGAATTGATTGATATGTCAGCCCATGAAGGTGAACACCCTAGATTAGGTGTTGTTGACGTATGTCCTTTTATTCCATTGAGGGATTACACAATGAGTCAATGTGCTGATTTGGCGCGTAAATTAGCACAACAAGTGGCCAATGATTTTGGCGTGTGCACATTTCTCTATGGTTATGCAGCGGCAAAACCGGAGCGTAAATTATTGTCCGCTTTAAGAAAAGGTGAGTACGAAGGCCTACAATCTAGGTTGGACGGTAGTGACACTATACACAATGAATCAACAAAATTGCCAGATTTTGGTCCGACTGAGTGGGGCTCAAACCCTAAAAAATCCGGTGGGATAACCATCGGGGCAAGAGATATACTTGTAGCATACAACGTCAATGTTGACGAAAAGGATGCTAAGATTGCAAAAATAATTGGCTCAATTATTAGAGGCAGTGGCAGACTAATCAAGAGTGATGGCGGTGGGAAACTACGTGTAAGAGGGATGATTCAAGAAATTCAGGGAATGGGAGTAACATTAGAGTCGCATGGAATAAGCCAAGTTTCGATGAATATCTTAGATGTCATGAAATGCCCAATACACAAAGCGTATGAGATATGTCGCTCCATTGCAAATGATCACTCGACTCAACTAGTTGGGAGTGAATTGGTAGGTTTGGTACCGCTAAATGCAATGCTCGAGGCAGGCAGTTGGTATTGTGAGGTGCCTGATGCAAC
>DUJJ01000068.1 GCA_013329865.1 Candidatus Poseidoniaceae archaeon | reverse complement strand
GGAAAAATAGTTTGGAAATATATTAGCCCAATTAATAACCTTGGAATAATGACCCAGGGTGATTCGATTTTCTCGGGCAATGGCAACAAGGTGTTCAAAGTTACCAGACACTTGGCTACGGAACCGGCACTAAAAGGTCGCGATCTAATCCCACAAGGCTACATTGAAATTTGGGAAGATAATTGCCCCAATGAAGAATCAATACCATATGATATTGATGGCGATGGCTGTATTGATGACACAGATGAAGATGGCATTGATGATTCTATGGATTTATGTCAAGGGTTTGATGACAACCTCGATGTTGATGGCGATAATGTTCCTGATGATTGTGACGATATAATAGATAGTGACGGTGATGGTGTTGCCAATTTGAACGATGATTGCGAAGGGTATGACGACAATATCGACCAAGACAATGATACAATACCCGATGGATGCGATTCACTAATCGATTCTGATGACGATGGAGTCGGAGATAATATTGATGCCTGTGACGGCTCAGACGACAATCTGGATGTCGATAACGATAGCATACCCGACGGTTGTGACCAGTTAATAGACGCCGATAATGATGGAATCGCTGATGATTTTGACTCATGCCCGATGACTGTCAGTTCAAACGGCAGCGATGTCGACTCCAATGGTTGCTCATTGAGCCAGTTAGATTCAGACGACGATGGGGTAAGTGACTTTGCTGACGAGTGTCCAAACTTTGATGACAACATAGACATTAATGAAAACAAAATACCAGACGGATGTGAAACTCTGCTAGAAGAATCGAGAGAAACCAAAGACGTCAATTCTTCGCATGATACACTTGTATCGAACTACATTATTGGTGGATTGATAATCGTAGTTATTGCCCTTTTTATGAGAAAGATTCAATCGGATAATTCATGAAGTGTCTAGTAATCCAGTAAATCATGGAGTTTTTCTTGGACACAGCGGATGTTGACGAAATAAAAGAGATTGCATCTTGGGGAATTTTGGATGGAGTTACTACAAACCCCTCACTGATTAAGAAGAGCGGTAGAGATTTCAAACAAGTAGTAGCTGAAATCGCCGCAATTTGTCCTGGGCCAATTTCTGCCGAAGTAACTGCAATGGATACTGCCGGTATGGTCGAACAAGCACTTGAATTGAAGCAAGAGTTACCTGACAACGTTATTATCAAGATACCATGCATTCCAGAAGGCCTAGCAGCTACCAAGATACTAACAGAAAAAGGCATCAGAACTAACGTGACCCTGATTTTTTCGGCTGCTCAAGCACTAATGGCAGCCAAGGCAGGTGCAACCTATGTTTCACCATTCATTGGCAGAATTGATGATACTGGACATGACGGTATGGCACTAATTGCTGAAATTATGGACACATGGTCAAATTACCCGGAAATAACGACAAAAGTACTTGCTGCATCAATCAGACATCCAACTCATGTCTTGCAATGCATTCAATTAGGAGCCCACACTGCAACAATGCCGACCAAGATATTCCGTCAACTAATGAAACACCCATTAACCGACAAAGGGATTGAGGGATTCATGAAAGATTGGGCTGAAGTTGAAGCCGCTGGAAATGCGTAAATTACGAAACAAGAGGATTATTCAATAAGAAGTTACCACCTCAGTTAGAGGGGGACACCGTATGAGCGATGCAAGAGAGCGTCTGAAAAAGTTGCTTGACGGTGATTTAGAGGCCTCAGACATTGCAGAAGACGCGTCACTGGTCAGTCTTGCAGACAGGCTTTACGGGATTAAAATCGCAAATGTCAAACCAGTAAAGGCTAGAGATATGCAGCCAGAATCATCCAACACAGACCCTCAGGAGGCAGAGCAATTTGGGCAGACCTCAAGCATGATGGTCGAAGTGATTGAACCTACAACACTTCCAATACCCGAACTGAATCACTTAGCAATGCCTGATTTACCGACCAAGAAGAACCGGTTTTCGGTGTTATCAGTGATTGCTCTGGGTGGAATAACCTTCGTGATTCTGAATATCTTTGGATTATTTTCAACGCTATTTGAAAGCTCCTGCGCAATAGATAGTTGCAGATCTGCAGGACAAACTAGAATGAACCTAATGGATATATACAAATTTGGCGAATCTGATGGTTGGTCATATTCCGTTTTAACCGATGGAATGAGTGGGATTGGTGGAACTAGTGGAGGCATTGGCATCCCTGATATTGTTGCGCTTGTTGCCTTGATTGGTCTGCTTATCATCTCCCGAAGGAAGTGAACGGGTGACAATGACTGGCCTCGCGTCAGAAGGCATGGCGTATCTTGGAATGCTACTCATACTCGGAGCATTTATACTCGAAACAAATAATTTTCTTGACAGTAAAAACTGGACATACCTTACTATGATGGCCTCAGGGTCTGGGTTGCTTGCCATTAGAGCGTTATTAATTGATGAATGGGCATTCTTAATTCTGGAAGTTTTTTGGTGTATTGCGGCGGTTGCTGCACTTGTCAGCATCAAGCAAAAAAAGTCAGGATAACATCAACATGTTCTTGAGTAATAATCTCTCGAGGCGTCAATATGAGCAAGGGGCCTGCCAAAGCAAAGCGTGGCATACCGTCAAAAGTTGAAAATTTCAACGATTGGTATCCATTTATTGTTGAGGCTTCTGACTTAGTTGACAAACGCTATCCAATCAAAGGGATGGATGTCTGGCGTCCTTATGGATGGAAAACCATGCGTCTGATTGATTCTTTAACACACAGCGAGATGGAAAGAACCGAACATGAGGAAGTGAATTTTCCATTACTAATCCCAGAAAACTTACTAGAAAAAGAAAATGCGCTGGTAGCACGACTAAAGCGTGCTAGAGAAGAGGGTATTGATCCTGATGAATTGAGGGATGAAGAAGATGAGGGCGGTTTCAAAAAAGAAGTGTACTGGGTTAAGCATGCTGGAGAAAACGATTTAGATATACCAATGTTCTTACGCCCGACATCGGAAACCGCCATGTACACAATGTTTCCCCTGTGGATAAGGTCGCACAAAGATCTACCACTGAAAATTTACCAAATGGTTAACACATTCAGATATGAGACGAAACAAACCAGATCCTTCATTCGAGTTAGAGAGATACATTTCTTTGAAGCACACACGGCCCACGCTGACGAGGAATGTGCCTCACGACAAATCGCCGAGGATTTAGAAATTGTCGACAACTTAATGCGCAAATTATGTCTACCGATAATAAAAGCCAAACGACCGGTTTGGGACACATTCCCTGGAGCATACTACACCATCGGGATAGATGCAGTTATGCCAAATGGTCGAACTTTGCAAGTGGCATCGTGCCATCATTACCGTGACCAATGGGCAAAAGCCTTCGATATCACATATGAGAATTTGGACGCACAACAGCAACATGTCCACCAGACTACATATGGCATGTCTGAACGACTACTCGGGGCCATCGTAGGAATGCATGGTGATGATAATGGATTGATTATGCCGCCAGCAATTGCACCGTTTCAAATTGTCATCTGCCCAATGATTCGTAAAAATTCCGAGGTTGATACAATTGCTGAATCAAATCGTATCGCTGGGATTTTACGAACTGCAGGATTCAGAGTTAAAGTCGATGCTAGAGACTTACATGCCGGACAGAAATATTA
>DUJJ01000134.1 GCA_013329865.1 Candidatus Poseidoniaceae archaeon | reverse complement strand
GCGCTGATCTCAGCAATCATTGTTGGCTGTGGTTTTGGTTATCTTGCGACAAATCATTTTGCCAACTGGCGAAATTGGCAGGCGTTCGATCCACAAATTGGTTTGGATACCGCGATACCGTTCCTACCATGGATGATTATTCCTTACGCAACACTTTACTTATATTATCCGATGGCGGCAGTTTTAGGTATGAAAAACGCAGATATACAACGGGAAAATGTCATTTTTCATCAAACCTTTTTGCTACTTACCTGGATAATTTTTGCGATCTTCATTCTGTTACCCGTCGAAGTCGATATTCGTGATGAGGTTTCCGGTGTTGAGCTTGGATTATGGCAGGGCGTCTATGATTTACTGCATGCTGTCGACACACCATGGAACGCATGGCCATCGCTTCACATCGTCCAAAGTTTGCTAGCGGTATTCGCAGTTACCCGCTGGTATAATAGCGCAGCATCAAGGTGGCATATCAGATTTTTATGGTTTGCATGGATAATGCTTGTGCTTTCTGTTGTTGCAACAAAGCAGCATTTTGTCTGGGATGTTGCCAGTGGCATCATTATTGCAACGGTTGCCTGGAAATTCTGGATTCTTCCTTTAATGAAAAATTCACATAGCGAAGAGGTTGTTGCTAGTTTTGAGGCACTTTAATCAGCCAAACACCGCACTCACTGCGTCTCTATTTGTCAAATACAAAGTAAGGCTTATGCCAGCCATTATCATCATCCACGAACCGACCATCTTGATCATACCTGTGGCCCTTCGCAGGAAATTTATCATGACTTGACGGCCTAATCCAACCAATACTGTAACTGCTATCATTAAAATCAGTAATCCAGTCATTAGGCCACCAATACCCAGAGTAATTGCGCTGCCACCGAGTGTGCTGAGGTAGAGGACGAAAGGTAGCACTGCTGCCGCTGTGCAATCTATTGAGGCTGCTGCGTAACCGATACCATACAGATACATGTTTCTACGGGGAGTAAATATTTCATCATCTTCGGTCGTAGAATACTTATCAACAAACTTTTGCACAAAGCCCATGACATGCGAGGTCACGCCGAGCAACATCATAGAACCTAAAATAATCAGTAATATTGCAATACCAACTGCAATTAAGTGCACCAAACCAGACTTTTGAAATGCCTCCCCCATCAGTATTGCAACGATGCCGATAAGTAGGAAGAAAGTCCACATTCCAAAGCCTGATAGCGAACCAATGATCACCGGGCTTGGCATCTTATTCCTCAACTTTCCAGCAGCAATAAGTTCGTCCTCACGCGCTCCAAGAGACAAATAATAAGAAATGAAACCAGGTAATACCGGGAAGGCGCACGGCGAAAAGTAAACCAAAATTGACAGAATCATACCAAGGGCAAATACAGCAACGTAAGAGGTGGAAGGCTCCTCCCAAGCAATGCGTAGACTCGCTGTTTCCTCTACTTGTGAAGTTAATGCTAACTCAACAACTGAATCGAAGGAGCGCCACTTATCTGTTGGAGACCCGGTTGCCTGACGCTCGATAATGTAGCCTTCCTCATCAATTACCATCACTACCGGAATTTGACCCGTACCAGCCGTTGTGAACAGTCTTACTGGGTCCGTCACCTTCCCATCTGCTAATATTCCCGAATCTACAGAACCCATCCCAGTGGGATATAGTGGCACATCATAATTTGCGTCTGACTCATTTAGGTAGGCAAGATCTTCGCCATACCAACTGCCATAAGCAATTATGTGGAATGATTTTCCTGATTCATTTGCCATGTCCGTCCAATCAGCCATACGATCTTCAAGGTGATACTGAACTGCATGGCAATTGCTACAATCATGTGCCATCATATCGAATATTATCACCGAACCACGTAAGCTATCGAGATTAAACCAACCTGTCTCATTGACTAATTCTGACTCAACACCAGTTCGATTAAGTGACTCAAACACTATGTTAGGAATCGGTTCTGGGTCGGCATCAGATTGGAATATGTCATCCATACTATCGAACATGGACAGCGCAGCGAAGGAAATAGCAACAAACATAATTCCTGCAATGGCAAATGCCTTCCAGGTTTCAAGTCGCTTGAAGACACCTAGATCCATGGTATCTACCAGCCCCATAATTTAGCCTAGACATGATATTTATTGAAACAATCCGTGTTCGGTTTCAAATTAATGGCTGATTTCTCAACCATTCAAGGTCTGAGATATACAACTGCCGAATGTCGTCTAAGCCGAGCACAAGCATTGCTAGGCGTTCTAATCCCATTCCCCATGCGAGTACTGGGTGTTTGATGCCGAGCGGTTCAGTGACCTCAGGACGGAAAATTCCAGCGCCACCTAATTCTAACCATTTGCCTCGCCATTTAACTTCGATTTCTAGGCTGGGTTCAGTATACGGGAAATAGGCAGGTCGTACTCTGACCTCAGGATAACCCATCTTTGCATAGAAGGTTTTGAGCGTGGTTACCAGCATCTGTAAGTTAGCCCCCTCCTCCATGATAATTCCCTCAATCTGGTGGAATTCAGGCAGGTGTGTTCGATCTATGGCTTCTTTTCTAAATACTCGATCGACCGTGAACATACGACATGCCTGCTCTGGATTTTCTGCTAGATACTGGATTGTGTTTACTGTGGTGTGGGTCCTCAACAGACCTTTTTGTGAGGTCTGAGTGGAGAAATCACCCCCCCATCCAGTTGAACCGGTTTCACCACCAGACTGGTGGATTTCTGACCAAGTCTGCATCAAATCACTAGGTAGGTCGATTGATTGCGGATTTTCCAGATAAAACGTGTCTTGCATTTCTCTCGCCGGGTGATCTTGCGGAATAAACAACGCATCCATGTTCCAACCCGCAGTCTGGACATAATCTTCAACTAATTCTGAGAAACCCATCTCCAGAAAAATATGCCTGATGCGTTCTATCAGTGATTGCATTGGATGACTGCGTCCGGTTCTTGGGGTATTAGATTCAAGGGTAACATCAAAGGCTCTGAATTCTGCATTTTTCCACTCATCGCTTTGGAGCAATTCCGGGGTGATTTCATTGATTGTCGTTGTTTCTACTAGACTAGCAGCATCGATTTTAGCACCAGTTTTGGTAAGCGACCAAGTTCTATGGGTAACATAAACTAATTCTATGAACTCACGCCGATTCTTAAAATGCTCCAGCATATTTCCATCTATCTCACTAAGTTTGGCTGGTATCGCAGACAGGAATGCTTGTCGATCGTTGATTTGCTCAGTAACCGATGACGGATTATCACAGGCGAATACCCCCGCGTTCAATACTACTCCAAGTTTTTTCAACAGGCCAATACCGGGGCCGGTTTCAAATTTCTCAAATGACGATTGCAGTCCGCTCATTGTTGGGTTGTCAGTCGAGTTGTACCAGTCCCATAATCTCGCTTCTAATAACCCATTATCAGAGGCTAACAAGCCATTTTTACCAAGTCTGACCTCGGTCTCGGTCGACTCGATAATCCGCACTAATTTCTTATCTGCCAACCCTTGGCCAGCACCGACCGCAACCGCTTGGTCTTGCCATTCACAGTGCGCTAGAATATCACCAAGTGACCAAGTGTGGTCAGGTTTAGCCAGCATTGCCTTGAGCATACGACGCTCAGTATTGACTAAACTCGCCACCACCATGGACCTACGAAATGCAATTGTCCTATCAAATCTGTGCTAAATTTTACTGACTAAGGGTCGTTCTACTCTTCTCCATCATTCCACAACTCTATGTCACAATGACGGCAGGTAAATTGAGGCGGCTTTATTCCGGGTTGCGTAGTAATCTTGCCGCAAGGACCGCAAACAATAGTTGATTCAATCGGTTCGTCGATTGTAACATCAACTCGATACATCACTCGACCGGCGTCGGGAAGTTGTCCCTCTGCCGGACGCCAATCTCTAACCGCAGCTTCCGACATCGCAATATTACTGCGCAAACTCATGCCAAACACAAATAATGCAATACCAAGTATACCCACGGTGGAAGCGAGAGCATATACGCCACTAACAGTGAAAAACGCCCCAAATGCAATACATATGAAACCTCCAAGAATCAGGTTTTCCCGTGGATTGCGTGACATCTAGTCTCACTCTTTTAACGCGTTGCTCAACGAGGTTGCAACCCTTTCGATTTTATCTGTAGGAATAGCACATAAACCGATTCTAATACCTCCTTTTAAGGGCACTAAGTAGACTTGTTCTGAGGCACATAGTTCAACAATTGCGTTTGGATTATCATGTTCAAGCCAAGCAAAGAAACCATCGTGGGTTGGGTTGATAGGAACTTTTAGTTCCTCACACGCGTTGATGAATAACTCACGCCGTTGTTTCAGTATATCTGTTAAGCGCAATTTTTCGTCGGACCACGCTGCGCCAGATTCACTATCTGAGTGAATTTTAGCGATTGAATACTGAGCGAGTCGAGAGCTTGCTGACCATGTTTGCCGCCCTGTTACCCCCATTACAGTTGTAATCCTGTCAACTACAGAACTGTCTGGATGAATACTAACTAATGCTCCACCTCTTAGGCCATAAACGGTGTGAGATTTTGACAATGAAATGGCAAATGTTAGTAGCAAATTAGCCGGCCACTCCATGCCATCATGTAGCGCGTCAGTCAAGGTCTCTGCCCAACCGTGTGGCTCAGTGGCGTAAACGTGGTATGCTGCATCAATAAGTAAGGTAAATCCTACATCCTCATGCTCCATTGCGGCATTAGAAAACGCTCTCAACACCGACATCCTTTCATCTGCGGTCAACGACAAACCGGTTGGATTGTGAGCCGGGTCATTAAGCCATGACATAACTTTTGATTGTGATTCAGCAAGCTCGCTTAGGCTTGATTCAAGGGACGGTAAATCTAAGCCTGAGTTATGGCCTAGTAATGGATAGGTTGCAATTTCAAGCCCGCAACCAGCTAGGAACCCATCATACGGCCCCCAGTGTCGGTCCCGTAGCAAAACTTTGCTGCCTCGATCAGCATAATTCGCTGCTGCCAAAAACAACGCACCTGAACCCCCGGGTGAAGCAGTTGCTGTATGATGGACACCGATGTTTTCTAGCTCTTCACGTGCATCACCAAGGGCTAAGGTTACCGCTAAATCAAGAAAATCAGGTAGCCCCTTGAGTGGTGCATAGGCGGCAATTTCAATCGGCGGAGAATTACGGACGAACTTATCGACAGTTTGATTGATTGCCAGACTACCATCGTTCTCCAACAATGCACCGATAGTCCCATTCACTGCATCATGACCCTGAGCAATAGCCTCTTGATAGCGAGCCCAGCATGAAAAAATGGTGTCATTACCCTGTTTAGTTTGAGCGAAATCGTTCAAAAAACTGTTCGCTGTATCCCCGGCCATGCTCAATCCAAACAAATCATGTTCTTTGATTTGCCCATTACAAATCTAGTGTAACATAGAAATTTTCATCCGTTTCATTGATGAATGATTGCTGTTTGGAGTGGTTAGCGCCAACGTAGCACAGCTGGTAGTGCGTCGGATTTGTAATCCGACGGTCGGGGGTTCGAGTCCCTCCGTTGGCTCCAAAAAAACAGTTAACTGGGTGTTAAATTCGAAATCAATGAGACCTTTCCATCTGGCATTCCCCGTAACCAACTTAACCGCAATAGAGGAATTCTATGGAGACAAACTTGGCTGTAAAATTGGTCGACGGACACCGACTACAATCAATTTTAATTTTTTTGGCCACCAATTAGTTGCCCACGAAGTTTCGGCCATGCCAGACTTTACCGACGGAGGCAAGGTTGACGGGAAAAGGGTCCCTCCTTTCCATTTCGGCTTAGTTATGGACTGGGAACAGTGGCATAAGTTCAGAGACCGGATTAAAGAAATGGAGCTGCAATTTCGTATAAAACCACACACAAGGTATCCCGGGAAAATTGGTGAACAAGCAACTATGTTCATTGATGACCCAGCAGGTAATTCTCTAGAATTCAAATCATTTATTGATGATGATCGATTATTTGCTACACTTGATGGTGAAGAAAATACCGTTGGCGGCGGAAAAATAACCCAACAAAATCCTCAATAGACAATGTTTGTTGGGCGGTTCATGGTGGCATCTGTCTTGGACGGCAAGGCATGTGCAAGCTCTGTTGAAGAGTCTCTATCACCCAGAATAGATAACTGCATTAAGTCAGGAATAACACCTCATCTGGCAGTAGTAATTGTTGGAGACGACCCTGCAAGTCATGTTTATGTAAACGCAAAAATACGCGCTTGTAACAGACTGGGAATTAAATCGTCACACATTCAGTTACCTGAATCAGCGCTTGAGATAGAACTACGTAAAGTAATCGAGGACTTGAACCGAGATGTAGGGGTGCATGGAATTTTGGTCCAGTCTCCGCTACCTAATCACATGAATGAAGGTGCACTAACTGACCTTATCGATCCAAGAAAAGATGTTGACGGTTTCCACCCTGTTAACTTGGGACGCTTAGTACAGTCAAGGCAGGATAGTCTAATCCCTTGCACTCCCAACGGAGTAATGCGCTTATTAGAGTGGGCAAAAATACCGACTGCTGGAAAAACTGCGCTAGTTGTTGGGCGCTCAAGAAATGTTGGTATGCCCATGGCGATATTACTCGCATCACGAGGCGCAGATGCTACAGTTACTATTGCGCACTCAAAGACTAGTGACATGAAACAGCAGTGCTTACAAGCAGATATTCTAGTTGCAGCAGTAGGAAGGCCAAACATGATAAAGAAATCTTGGATAAAACCTGGTGCTGTTATCATCGATGTAGGGATAAATCGTGTCGATGATGCAAGCGACTCGCGCGGTTATGTGCTGATTGGTGATGTCGAAAAGTCTACAAGTGAAATCGCTTCTTGGATTACACCTGTTCCAGGTGGAGTAGGACCAATGACTGTAGCGATGCTTATGGAAAACACCGTCAAGGCAGCAGAATCCCAGATACAACGGTAAATATCTTATCTTGTTACTTGCAGTAAACAATCATGGAACAGCGAGCACCAAGAGTGGCAAGTGCTGGCAAGATATCTGGTACTCTCCTAATCACGGCCGCGATTATTAATCTCAATGTTGACTTTTTAGGAAGTAGCGGCATAACAATCGAGGAATTAAGCGCACTTTCTCTTAGTATAGTCTGCTACTTAGTTGCTTACATTGCTTCCAGAGAGCGGCAGATTGTTGAATTGAACAGTAACCTGTCGTTAGAACAACAACTCTACTTACTTGAGACCACACCAACTAAAGCGGGTAACACTAAGTCTGCTGCTAGTTACCAGAGTAGTCAGACAAAATCGATAATCGATTCAATAATCGGTAGTCAAGATGTGGTAGATGAGGGCACAATTGGCCAAGCTATTACCACCTTGAGTTCGGGGAACCTCGGAGAGGCGGCGCAATCGATTGCTGCAGCGTCCCCCGCCCCCCATAGCAATGCAGCTGTT
>DUJJ01000079.1:523-6142 GCA_013329865.1 Candidatus Poseidoniaceae archaeon | reverse complement strand
ATCGTTGAAAGCACACCATGTCCAACATCAATCATCCACTGAAGGACATTCTTGGCTGGATTTTCATTTTTTCTAGAATTTATTTCCGCAGCAAGTATTTCGTCACTTGACATCCTATCATGCCCCATTTTCGACGAAGAGGCCAATGGTTTCTTCCAACCATTCTTCAGCCTCGTCATCGTAATCGGTATCACAATCTATTCTGTCATTGATTCTATTGCCGCCTTTCTGTTCTAACACATCATCCCACTGGATTCCGGCCTCGCAGAACAAATCGAAGGCCGTGTCACCTAACGCTAATACTGCGAAGTTGAGATTACTAAAATCATCATCTCCAGCTTCTGTTGCAGCCTCGTATAGGTCGATAGCATTGTCAGGCTGCTCGCCGTCACCCCATGTGCTACACACTATAATCAGGTTGTCATGTTCTTGCATATCGGCAACGGTAACCTCATCCATGCCGTTGATGGTTGCGTCTAAGCCGCTATCAGCGGCCATCTTTTCTGCATCCATAGCTAACAATTCCGAGTTACCAGTTTCCGTTCCGTATAATATCAAAATCTTTTTTGTCATATTTATTCCTCTTTTTTTGGCCTTAGCACATTGATGATTGGTGAACCTAATTCATCCGTTTTCAGTACCTCGGCCTCCACGCTGTATACCTCGGAAACAGTGGTCATGTTTAATGCAATGCATGGTTTGTCATAACAATATATTTTTGAGTCGTGAATAACTAGAATCATATCAGCAAATTTGCTTGCTAAATTTATGTCATGCATGGCAACAATTGCACTGCAAGAATTGGCCTCATCGCTCACTAAATTCTTGATTTGGGTTAAAATATCATACTGACTAAACAGATCTAAACTACTCGTCGGCTCATCAAATAAGTATATCTGTGGTTGTTGTGCAATTGCTTTAGCAATCATCACTTTTTGTTGTTCGCCACCTGATAAGGTGTGGAATTTACGAAAGGCAAATTCCTCTAGTTTCAGCTTTTCAATAATTCTAGCAACGATTCTGCGATCATCCTCGCCGACACTCCAGGTAAGGTATGGCCGCCTACCTAGAAGAATTACATCGTAGACGTCGATTGGGAAACTGGTCGAGACATTTTGCGGAACATATGCCACTTTTTTGGCCAGTTCGTTGATGCTTAGGTCCTCAATAGATTGGCCAAGAATACGGACCTCTCCATCGTTTATTTGGTTAATCTTGTTGAGGCACTTTATGAGGGTAGATTTCCCAGTACCATTGACCCCTAATACTGCAACCAGACAATTGGGCTTGACAGTAAATGAAATGTCATTTAGAATTTCCTTTTCGCCATAAGAAAACTTCAGTCCAGTTACCTCGACTAATGAGGTGAAATTCTCTTTAGTTGATTGTTTAGCCATGGGCACCACTCCTTTTACTCAATAGCAAATACAGGAAGAATGGTCCACCTATTATCGACAACATGATCCCAACCGGCAACACCACTGGGGAAAATAATGTGCCGCCGATGGTGTCGGCAACCAAGACAAGCAGTGCGCCAATTAATGCCGATGACGGAACCAATCGACGATAATCATTGCCCACAATCAATCTTGCGATGTGTGGTGCGGCAAGACCAACGAAGCCAATCAAACCAGTAAAAGCGATAATTATCGACGTAGCAAACGCTGAGATTACGAGGATTTTTCTGCGTAATAACCCGGGATCGACGCCCGTAGATATGGCAAAATCATCCCCACCAATAGCAAGAGTATTCAAATCCCAGGAATATTTTATCAGGCGAGGATAGAGCAATGTAAGAATAAATCCAACAAACAATACTGTGGTTAGATCAGGTCGCCTGACACTACCGAATGACCAATGAGTCAATTGTGCTAATTGCTGTGGGGTGGCAAAGTAGACCAGCGATTCAACGATTGCGCCGTTGATGAAGGTAATTGCGATGCCAACTAAAATATATGACTCTGCAGAAACCCCTCTTAATTCTCCGAGCTTTATGACAATGAATACAACGATGAGTGAAAAAATAAAAGTATTTACGACGATTAAGGTGTTTGGAATAAATTCCATCAAAGTGGTATAAACCATATTGTCAAAGACCGGTACATCGATTACCGAAAATCCTAGTATGATTGCTAATGCTGCACCCAATGATGCTCCTGACGCAACTCCTAAGGTTAGCGGCGAGACTAGTGGATTACCCAAACTGCCTTGCATCAAAGTCCCCGCTGTGGCCAGGGCTGCACCAGCAAAAATAGCCATCATTACTCTGGGTAACCGAATGTTGATTAGGATGCTTTCCTGAATGTCCGTCGGGGTTTCTAAGCCAAGTATAATCATGATAATTTTAGAAAAACTCAGTGATTTCGACGAACCAAGCCCCATCGAAAAAATAGCCACTAATGCAGTTGAAACAAGCATCAAGAAGATGTAGAATTTTTGGCGTTTGGCCCTCTGCTCAATGCGGTCGGCTAAGTCACCGGATTCCTCGGTTGTAGAGTCGAAGACCTCGTCTATTCTCCACAACTAACCTCACCTAAGCTACACAGACAAATTTGCCAATTCGGTCAGTTCCATGATATCGGGTGAAGTAGTCATCAAGAATTTGTTCAGTGTCAACATCTTCAAACAAATTTGGATGAAGAGATTTTGCTAAGGTTGGTAATCCATGAATCATCATAGGACCTGCAAATTCTCCCGCCATGACAAACATTTGATTCTGCTTTATCGCAGTAAGTTCGTCAAAGCCGGCACGATCTGCAATAAAACCAAAATGTGAGTCACACTGATCATTTGGATCATAATCGTCATAACCAATCTCAAAAGTAATTCCATCAAACATCAAATAATCAGGATTACTATCAATTATTGCCTCGAGGTCGACATGCGTGGTATGGCCGATGAGATCAGCAAATACGTTTACTCCGCCTGCCATTGAAATCAAATCATTCCATTGTGAGCTAGCAGTCAGAACTACCGGATCTCTAGTCAGTGAAGCGTGGTGCTCCATCACGACGCTCGGTTTGTCGCTATCGGGAACGTTTTGAATTCGAGAATTAACTAGTTCCTCCAATTCATCGAATTCGGTAAAAATCTCGCCAAGTTTATCCTCTTTTCCGAATAATTTAGCAATCACAGACATTTCATCCCTCAGAGAGTCATATTTGTAGAAATCGAGCGCTACCACATTGATACCAACTGGTTCTAACTTGTCTCTAATCATGTCGGTATCTACCATACCGTTGGTAGCAAAAACGATGTAAACATCGGGACGAACGTCAAACAGTGCCTCGAAATCTATTTCAGAATGCGCTGAATATTGGACAACATCGGTGTCCTGTAACTCTGGCCACAAGTCTGAGTCGATGAAATCACCGGATATGCCACTGATTACTGAAAAATCAACCTCAAGCATCCTCATGACTGTTGCAACATAGGTATTTGTTATGACAACACTATCAGGTGTCTCATCAAAGTAGTGGGTAACGCCATTAGTGTCTTGCACTTCAATTGCTCCAGACTCGAGGAGTTGTGAATCATTATCAATTACCATCTTGTAACCAATGAAACCTAGTAACATCAACATTATCAGTTGCATAGCAATGAGTTTCTTGCTTTCATTCATCATTCTCACCACGCTGGTTTAGCACAATCGCTGCCAGTCCGATAACGGTAACTAGGGCAAACAGCGAAACAAAACTCACATCTTTCGATTCATCAGTTGGTGGTGTGATTAAATTGACATACGATGAATTTGACAGCTCAGAATACTTGCCCCCATCAAACCCTAAGTTCGCTCGGAATCTATTCTGTCCTTCCTCTAACTCATCAAAAGTAAAGAAATTATCAGTGCCATTGTAAACTTCTGTTACAAGGCCATCAGGTGATGTGTGTTGCAATGCATACCAGTCCGCATCAATGGTTTGCGTCCATTCAATGTATAGCCCAGTGTCTTCAGCAAGATCTTGTGCATATGGTAGATTTAATTCGGGGGTTGGAATCTTGAAATCGACCTCGATAGAAATTACCTCACTGGAGACTTGCGACCCAGAAAATAACCGGGCTGTGATTTGATATTCATACACACCGTCATCCTGATTTTCAACTGCGAAACTAGTTGACTCTCCAGTATATACTATCTCGCCGTTGCGCAACAGGTCGTATGAGGTTGCGCTGGCAAAAGGACCCCATTCAACAGTGTAATGCTTGGTGTTTATCGTTGAAGTTTCGGTAACAAACTGTGGCTGGGAGGGCATTCCAGAGAAGCCGTTTAAGTGGTAAGTAACTGACTCTGAATGCGATCCAGGAAGCCTGTCAACAATCTTGACCCAGTTCCTTACCGTGTCATTATACCACAGTTCCCAAGAGTCTACGTTATCATTTTGATCTGTTATCTTGTAGTAGGTAGTTGAGTAAGTGCCACTAGGAGTTTCAATTATGACTCCCTCGACAATCGTTACCGTATTTGTTGTATCATCATAGCCGTTTGGGTGTCCCGGGACCCCGATTATGTTAGTTCGATTGAAGTGTGCGAATGCAGCGGTTCCAGAGAATAGATTAGTTTCTTGATTGCCATCAGTCGTGTAACTCCATCCCATAGTTCCGTCGACAAAGTATTGTGAGGTTTCGGAGTATGTCCTAACTTTGAGCAAATTATCGGTATCAATCCAGTGGTATCTCACCCTGTCTGGGCTGTCATATTCATCGACAACTTTCATGAGATAACAATCCTGTGGATTACCGAAAGCATCGATCATTGATTCAGTCCCAGCAACCGTCATGGTTACGTTATGGGTTCCATCACTGCTAACAGGGTAGTAGTCTACATCGTATGACCAACTCATCCCCACATTCCAGAACCCAGCACCTGCATCATCTAGAACAACGACTGTCAGGCTCTTGGTTGCATCAGTAGTCCCATTTGGATTAATTGCAACCAATGAAAATACGTAGGTACCCGGCTCGCTTGGAGCAAATTCGTAATACTCGTTGAAACCACGATAAGCAAGTTCGCCATCAATGAACAATTCGAAGTGGTCAGTGTAATCTCCACCGCTCCAGTCTATTGTACGAGGTGATTCAGCGATCGACATGTCAAAACTTTGTAGCAAAAATTCTGGTGCAGCTGGCTTTTCCGGTATTATCTGTGATGTCATGTTGAACCAGCCTATTCCTGAATCAATTTCCACCATCGATAGACTAACGAGTTCAATGGGCCCGCTGGTTGCGCTTATGTTGTATTGACTTCCAATGGTCAGACCACAGAAGAGGTAGAAACCGTCATCGTCTGTATATACTGAATGTGAACCAATCGTTACTACTGCGTTAGGGATTGGATTATCATAAATATCGCTCAAAATACCAAAACGACAGTTCTCATCTGGGTTTAGAGAGAGGTGGTTAATGAATGGTTCAGTTGATGAACCGGTTCGTAGTTTAATCACCACATCTCGCTCTTGACCGTCACCAAAAGCAGCGTTAACTGAATAATAGTCACCTACTGGGTAAGGTCCTAGGCTAACTAGTTGAGAATATTGCACGGTTTCTGAGGTAGCATCGCTAACAACACTGAACTCAGCTTGCTGATCAGTGCTTTCGATAGTAATCCAGTTGTGATTTACC
>DUJJ01000079.1:0-183 GCA_013329865.1 Candidatus Poseidoniaceae archaeon | reverse complement strand
TCCAATCCAGTTCTAAATCAGCATCTAGCAAGACCTTTCGATAGGCGACTGTGTGTCCGTTGTCCATGAAGTATGCCCTAATCGAATACTCTCCTTCAGGAATATTGCTAAACTCGTAGGCTCCTGAGGAATCTGTCCAGATCGACTCATAACCGGAGAGTTTCATCGATGTGCTGCCAGCAA
>DUJJ01000206.1:3726-10250 GCA_013329865.1 Candidatus Poseidoniaceae archaeon | reverse complement strand
ATTGATGTTGCTATTTCATCTACTCGAAAATCCGAAACACGGGCTTTCAATACACCACCAATGCCGGCGGTTTTGGTTGCATATCCTTCCAGTCCTATGGCTTTAGCCACAGGATCTGAAGTAGTCATTTAAATCGCCTTCAAAGACTAATATCTGAGAATTCTTTGGAAATAGAATCGACTAAATCTTTCAGTACTTTGTCTGCGGACTTTTTACCAGATGTTCTGATATAAAATTCGGGGTCATCCAACTCAGGATGTCCGGGAAAGTAGTTTGCATATTCGATGTCATTGCTATTGTTTAGCCTTTCCCGCAACATTTGAAGGCTGGTATGGCTTTCTCCGATGATTCTAAGTCGAAGCTCGTTTTTCTCTTTGATGAGGACTTTTACTGGCATGGCGAACATGCTTGCGAAATACCAACTTGATTTGAACCTTGTGTCAAAAAAAATCGTTTAATTAACCACATTTGATTGCCTAGATACCGCCTTGCTTTTTTACCTAATCTCTGTGGAATGGCTATGGACACCACTACACTTGAGGAGTCCATGGCGGGATTCTCTGAGAAATTCCGACGATTGTCACTAGCAATAGTCATCGTTACCATGCTCATAACTGGTGCATTACTGGTCAATCTGGTTTACAATCCTCCAACATTTAATACTGATTTGGATGCTTTTGTGCCTGATTCAGAAGCAAATTCAGCACATGAGAGAATACACCAGAATTTTCCTAATGAATCTAGACCCATGTTCATCAATGTTGAACCAGACGATAACGGCAATATTATGACCATGGATAACATACAAACGATGCTGGTTCACTATCATTTATTACAAAATTTGTCGACCTCGGTAGACAACTCAGTAGTTGTATGGACTACCACCCCCAGCATCCTACAGACTGCTCTGGATGAAGAGGGTAATGGGACACAACTAGCCAACATAACAGAGTGGAATGAACTTGTTGATATGGTCGTAGATGAAGACGTTGAGTGCCGGCTCACCAGTGATGATCAATTCCTCTCTGCTGCGACCTATGCATCCTCGGCTCTCCTAAGTAGAGATTTAGATATCAATCCGACATGCGATTATTTGGCGACTGGAATTGGTGACAGCACACCAGTTGCTAGTTCTACCCTGTGGGTATTAGAGATTGATCCGGAACTCACAGAAGAGGACAGAAAATCGGTGCAAATTGAATTCCGCAAAACCCTAGCTGAACTCTCAGCAGATTCGCCGTTATCCTACGGCGTTGTTTCTCTAGATCTATTATCTAGTGATATTGATGACAGGACGCTCGATAATGTGACGCTGTTAGTTTTTCTGGCGCTGGTTGTTGTGGTGATTTTGCTAGTGTTCACATTTAGGTCATTTAGAGATGTGACATTCCCGCTCGTTGGCCTTACCAGTGCTTTAATTTGGACCTACGGACTACTAAATGTCATCGGCGTAGAATTTTCAGCTCTAGAGGTTGCAGTGGCTCCCCTTGTGCTCGGACTAGGTATTGATTATGCAATTCACCTGCAAAGAGCCAACAGTACGCTTAGAGAGCAATATCCCGACCCTGCAGAATCCTGGCTCAGAGCCTGTGCAAAACTTTCAGTTCCGTTGTCACTCGCTGTGATAACCACTGTCGCCGCATTTTTGGCTAACATGATATCACCCCTACCGCCACTGAAAACCTTCGGAATTGCCCTCGCAATGGGTGTTGTCTGCGCGTTTTTGACCTCAACCTTAGTCGTGGGAGCACTGCATGTCCTTATCGATACCAACAAAAACAAATCAAGGGCAAAACCATTTACATTGCCAAATCTAACCAACAGTATTGTAAAAGTTCAACAAAAACAGCAGGTTAGCATTTTCCTGGTTGTTGTATTCCTGTCAGGCGCTTCAATTTTCGGTGCTGCATCACTTGAAACAAACTTCGATCTCGGCGACTTTGTAGATTCTGAAATGGAAATAATGGATGTTCGACAAGACCTAGCAGATAATTACGATAGCGCTGGTTGGAAACTGGTTTACGTTTTGTTCGAGCCAGATGACGGACGAGACCACATCGAGGCCGATGTCGATCTACTCACAGAGCTTAGATTGTTTCACGGAGACTTAGAATCCAATGATAATGTTGTTGGCACGGGCGGAACGTTCCCGTCACCATCCTATGAAGGACCATACGTCATATTGAGAGATGCCATCTTGCGTGATCCGTCATTTGGCGAAATTCACAATCTTGAAGTATTCCAAGATGGTGGTGTTTATGTCAAAGATTACAACCAAGATTGTAACCTTTCGGCTGCCTTTATCTCGCTTTCACAGAACACTACAATCGCCGATGCTTTGAGTGGAGAATCTTGGTCGGAGAGGGTGAAAAATAGTGTCTATCTAGAAGATGGCAAAGTAGTTAATTTGAGGAATGAGATTAGGGTTGAAGCTGCCACATCAGCAGAATCAGATCAGGTAGTTACTGAGTTCGAAAATATGCTTGGTGATAAGGATAGTTCGGGAACCTTACGCTATAACCTTGCAGGAAATGCGAAATTGTATGTTACGGGCGACTTAGCAATGCTGCAAACAGTGCTTGATGGATTATCGAGTTCACAAGTCGAATCCACCCTGATTTCACTGGCAGTATCATTCTTAGTATTGTTCTTGCTTACAAGGAGGCTGATGCCGGCAATTGTCATATTATTCCCGGTCGGAATAGCATCACTCTGGGTTGTTGGCTCGATGGCAGCGATTGGCCTGAAGTGGAATGTCTTGACAGTTATGGTAACTGCGCTGACGCTCGGCATAGGCATTGACTATTCCATCCACATGTGGCGAAGGTTCGAGGTTGAATTACAACGGCGTAAGAACCACTGGGATGCCTTGCGAGCCTCACTTTCAACTACCGGTGTAGCATTACTGATGAGCGCACTAACAACATCGCTTGGTTTCATGGTTTTACTATTCTCCCCTATGCCAATTATCCAAGACTTTGGCCTAATAACTGCTATTACGGTTATATTTTCATTATTACTTTCATTAGTATTGTTACCAGTGCTAATGGAGTTATCGGCTCGCAGTAAGGAAGAAGATGTTATCGAAAAAGAATTTGCCCCACAATTAGATGATCTAGCTTGACAATGCGGCAACGATCTCCTCCATTTGTAGATTTTGTTCTCTAGCAATTAACGCCAAGCATAGCCAGTTTGACGCATAGTTGAGCGCTTTTTGTTTTCTCTGGGCACGGCGTTGTATTTCCTCAGGTGAGATTTTCGCTGACCGAGCAATATACTTAGCCAATCTGCCAGAGAGCTTCTCGCGCGGGTCAAGTGATGCGGGTGCCGTTTGTTCAACCTCGGGGGTGGCCTCTAATACGCTGATTGACGCTACCACTTTTTGCGTTGCGTTTTCTGATGTTGTTGGGTTATAATCGATTGGATTAATCAATCGCGCTGGTCTTGGAAACCAGCCAATTGGTGTTGTTATATTCTGGGTTGCGAAAGCGGGTGATAGGTTGTTGCGCCCTCCTAATAACCACCCTTTGTCGATTAGTTTACTCACTGACAACTCGGCTTCTTCTGGTGATAACCATTCCATGTCAAATGATAGGATTCTTTCTAGTTCGAGATCGGACATTTGTTCAATGCCTCGAAAACACAGAGAAATAACTCGACGAATATCTAGGTTTTCATCATCCGTCATGTGTCAAACATTGAGGGCGTTCATTTTAATCTAATTGTTAAATTTCCCTCGTGTCATCAACACATTCATTGCTTTGCTCTGTTTGCCCGACTTGACGGGGGACTGATGTTGAGTAAGGAATACATTGCTAGGGACCCAAGGACGGGTAGGCCACTGAATGTTGCAAAATCCCGCAGAAAGAAGCAGTATATTGAAACCCGTGAAGGGCCTTGGTTGGCAATTCAGGACACTGATATAATTCCGCTGGCCAATGGAGAAATTAGTGATTATGAGATTTCATGGCGGTCAAAAAAATATAATCTGCAGCGCGAAGATGGAATCTTAGGGCTAACTAGATTGAAAGGACCAAGAGCAGTTCCTGCGCACAAATCCCTGTTGTTGGCTCTTGAGGACGAACGTCCGACAATCAGAGTTTCTGCCCTCAAAGCGCTACCTGAAGTTGCTACGCAAAAGTCTGATGAACTGTTTGATTGGCTTTCAGTTTTGTTGGATGACAAAGACCTGACTGTAAGGCAAGCGGCTAGTGAAGCCCTCGCAATCTCAGCTCCGGTTTTTCCGTCTGGTGTAGACATAATCATTCATAACGAATTGCGATCTTTAGAACCCAATCGCAGTAAGCAGGCCTTCAAAGGTTTAGAATCACTTTGTGAGGCTTGGCCAGAAGTTGCGTGCGATCACATTGATGAACTATTTCTCGAGCCCAATCCTGAATTGCGTTTTAAGGGAGCAAAACTACTAGGCAAGGTTTTGCTGAAATCTGGGCATATTGGCTGGGACTTAGTATCTTGGGCACTAAATGATGATGATCCAAAGGTAAGACGGGCCGCTGCAAAGACCCTACCAAAGTTGGCGAAGGCTGACACAAGGATCGCAACAATATTGTCTGAAAGAGCATTGTCAGATAGTGATTCCCAGGTAAGAATTAGCGCTGTCAAAGCGATACGCTCGTTGGACAAAGATAGCGGCAGAGCTCGGGAATTGATACTCAGAGGAGCATCATCAAGAGATGTTGAAGTCCGCCGTGTTTGCATTGAAATGTTACCGATTCTGTACGGTGAGGATGTCTTGAGAGGAATTGCTATCGATCTCTTGAAAACCGAGACTGACAGCAAACTAACAAAAACGCTATCTGATTTTGCGACGGATGACTCGCTTGAAGGTTCTGAAGCGCAAAAGAATAGATTCCTTGCGCCCGCGGCGCCAATCCCAAAACTTGACCGAGAAGTAGCTGAGGCTGCTGGTAAGAGTGTTGGACTTGAACCAATAAAACCGGTTAGTAAAAATGATGATAGTCAATTAAGCAATATTCCGCAGTCTAAACCCAAGCCAAAGGTGACTGATTTGTACCGTAGTGTTTCACAAGACGATATGATGGGTTACGATGATGATGAATACTGAATATAGTATAAGTCAAGTCGGCATTGTTAAGAAGGGGCCTTTGTTGGCCAACCTGCTAAAGGTGTAGTTATGAGTGATGCACAGTTCAATGATAAAGCAGAACAATTTGACAGACTTTGGGATGGAATAACTCCAAAAGGAGTAAACCGCACCAAGGCATTAAAATTCAGGCAATACATGTTAGAGCACGTTCGTCAAACTCGCCGAGCCCTAAACCGTGAGAATGCCCGAAAGTATTGGATGGGAATCTTGCAACAGGAAATCGCTGAGCAGGATAACTTCTGAATATGACTGTGGTCGCCACCGCCCGGTGACCAATTATACCAACTAGGCGGGGTGATAAAGAATGTTCACAAACCAGCGATTCGATAACTGGCAACTTAAACAATCAACACTTAACGGATTGCAATCCCTAGGTTGGGAAAAGGCCACTCAAGTCCAACGAGATACTGTTCCAATTGCGCTTAATGGTAATGATGTTATTGGACAGGCTAGAACCGGTTCTGGGAAAACGGGAGCCTTTGGTATTCCAATAATTGAGTCCTGTCAACCAACACGTAAACTACAGGCTCTAATCTTGACTCCAACAAGAGAGCTAGCAAACCAGGTGTCGAAAGAAATTAATGCTATTCAAGGCGATTCCGGGTTAGTCATTGAAACAGTATATGGCGGCACCGATATCGAAAAGCAAGCACGCAAACTGAATGATGGAGTAGATGTAATTGTTGGAACACCAGGCCGTGTTATGGACATGACCAAGCGCAAATTTATCGATTTGTCAAGTCCTACTATATTCTGTTTAGATGAGGCAGATAGAATGTTAGATATGGGTTTCTTTCCTGACATAATGTGGGTTATTGAGCGGATGACCAGCCGACATCAAACCCTGTTATTTTCCGCAACATTCCCACAAGAGATTCTCGATGCAGCCTACGAATTTATGGACGAACCGGAGTTTGTTCTGACAAACTCTGAGGAGTTAGATATCCCACCAATTGACATGTATAGCATAGACATCGGTAGAGCAAACAAACTCTGGGCCCTATCTAGAATACTTGCCAACTCAAATGATGAAGATCAAGTAATCGTGTTTTGTAATACTAAGAGAATGGTTGACCTTTCAGTGCAAAAACTCTCCAAAGCAGGTTTACAAATTAGCGGACTACACGGCGACCTTTCCCAAAATCAACGGGAGAGAATACTCCAATCATTCAAAGATGGTAAGGTTAAGACTATCATTGCAACAGATGTTGCCGCCAGAGGTATAGATGTCGACGGTATCACTTACGTAGTGAATTATGACATCCCAGACGATATTGATAGTTTTATCCATCGCATAGGTCGAACTGGTAGAATCGGAAGAGCAGGACAAGCTTGGAGCTTGGTGTCAAAAAACGATTCAGGGCAACTCGCAAGAATAAAAGCGACATATGGACTA
>DUJJ01000206.1:0-3318 GCA_013329865.1 Candidatus Poseidoniaceae archaeon | reverse complement strand
ATGGAGTCTGCCGATGTTTTTGGCTTTGTGCCAATCCGTTTAACCACCGACAGTGGTATAACTACCTCGGGCCGATTACTCTCTCAGTGGTTGGCAAGCAAAATGGGTTGCGATGAGTTAGCCATTGGTCAAATTCAATTGCTACCAGACATGGTTATTGTTGGTGTTCACTCTTCAAAAGTCTCACTAGCGCTCAAGGCCTTTGAGAAGTACGACTTCGATGGACAAAAATTATTGGCAGAGGTTTAGTTATTCAACCTCAAAGTCATTTCTAGGCGGAGTCCCTTTATGGTCGACTTTTATGACAACTGCAGCAGCGACGAGTAATCCGATAGCGGCCAGTGACCATGCGGTACTAATTGCGTTATCCCAAGTATTCTGCGCTGCCATGCACTGATTTGTTGCGATGCTTGAGTACGAACAAAATTCGAGAGTCTCTTTGGCTTGCATGGCCTGTGTGTTCGTTGTCACTGAGTATGCAGAGGAGATTAACATAATGAGAACAAATCCGAGAATCATAACATGGAACTTATTCCATTCTTGACGTAAGGCAATGTGATATTTGTCTTTAGTGCTGGAGGAGTTTATTGCTCTAGACGGTCCACCAACCTTCCAAAACCAAACAAGCCACATAACTACTAACACAAGCAGAAATCCCCAACTATAGATTGCCTCGTGGTATTGCCATACCGAATTTAAGCAACTAGGGTTGTTCGGGTCAAGTGCACAAGAGTCAACCGCAATCGGATAAAAGGCAACGAGTCGTATTATGTTCAATACGTAAACAACTCCACACATCACTACTATTGAGCGTAGCTTTACTCTTTGCGAAACACCATCTGTCATCACTATAAGCGTAGAGATAAAGAGCATTTCATGAACCCCAGCACATTCGTCTGAAACATACAACGCAACAGTGTTTAAGGCTCCGGGAAATAGGTCGTTTTGTAGATTTACTTGAGTCATCCATCCATTATTTGTCGTCAATGTAGCGGTTCCCTCACCATAAATTAGGTTAGTTAATCCATGCCAAATCCACGCTTCACTAATCTGTATCGGCACTAGTGTATTCGACGGTTGAGTAATAAACCAGTAAATCGCTTCAACAAACAATAGCGCTAATGGTATTTTTAGATACGATTTTGATAGTTGGAAAACCTCAGACCATGTCATATCCTGAGAATTATTAATTCTCGCTGGGGCTGTGGTCATAATGCCCCGTAGGGGTTAACACAAATGAATATGCGGTTTGGTTGAAGTAAGTAAAATCGGATTGTTTGTATAGCAACACCATTTCAGTCAATTGATACGGTCATGGCCTTCAGTGATGCACGAGAGAAAATAACCCACCTGTTAGACGTATTAGGATTCTATTGTCCAATACCACTGCATGAAACAAAAAAAGCTCTCCAATCCTTATCCTCAGGAGATGTAGTTGGGGTCCGAGCAGACGACCCAGAGACTTTGCATGATATACCAATGTTCCTCGATCGTACCGAACATATTTTGCATGATGTTGTTCAAGATAGAGGAGAATTTTGTTTTATCATAGAGGTGAGTCAATGACTGATGTCAAAGAGGTAGTTCACGATTATTCGAACATCCCAAGCCAGGCTAGACTGCCAACATCCTTCGGAGATTTCATGATTCGAGTATTCCATGAGGAAAAGACCGGGTTTGACCATGTTGCACTAACCTTAGGTGATATGCATGGTCCCGACCCGGTTTTAATCAGAGTCCATTCAGAATGTCTGACCGGTGACGCATTTGGTAGTCTTCGGTGTGATTGTGGCCCACAACTGCATGCCGCTCTAGAGGCGATTAAGCACAAAGGTTGGGGCTGTCTGCTTTACTTACGGCAGGAAGGCAGAGGAATTGGTCTACACGCAAAAATACAGGCCTACAATTTACAAGACCAGGGTGCAGATACGCTCGACGCTAATCTAATGCTCGGCTACCCAGGTGACGCACGCGATTATCAGATAGCTGCGAATATGCTCGAATCGCTTGGCATAAAAATGGTCACTCTGCTGACCAACAATCCCAATAAAATAGAGCAATTGAGGTCCTATGGTATAGATGTAGTAAACCGTGAACCACTAATCGTTGGAGTGGGAGAGTCTAACCGCTCATATTTGGAAACCAAGGCTGACAGAATGGGGCATTCGATAGATAAGCGTGAACTCGAGGATTGATGGGGCCGTGGCCGGGAATTGAACCCGGGCTGGGGGAACCACAATCCCCCGTGCTAACCCCTACACCACCACAGCCATCTAGGGTAGTTGCTCGTAATGAGTGTGGTATTTCAATAATCCGCTTGCCAAACATTTGCTCAAAATGCGTCGAAAACCGTGATAACCAACCCTATTTCTTTAGTATATCACCTCTACGACAATTTATGGCAAGCATCACGAAAAGAGTTGAGGTGACCCTCATTTTACTGTTGTTACTTTGCAGCTTGACTACGAATGTCATAGCGAGAAGTGTTCACTCAACTAGTGATGTCGATATTTTTCCCCAAGGTGCGATAGATTCGGATGAATCGTGGTACTTAGATGATAGAATCACTTTTACTTCAGAACGCGCAGATTACACCAACTCAATACTTGCCGATAATCGCATTACATTCGAACATCTTAGACCGGCTAATCTAGAAACTGTCCAAGCTTGGTCACAAACATCACCTTCTGAATCGTCCAATGTAAACGGCGCTCCGGACAGTAGTTACTCGTTTACTAAAGGACCAGTGATTGAGGTGACTGATTTCGAGATAGATCAACTTACTCAATATGAAATTATCGAAGTAAAAATACTGGTGGCCTTTCACATACCAGGTTCATTATTGCAAGACCAAGTAAGGTTTACGATGAATGATGGGGGTGTTTACAGTGAATTAGTGACCTATGTAAATACTCAAAACCCAATAGACTACATGAATGAAACTATCTGGTCAAAAGACATTACTAGCGAAGCAGATTGGACCTGGACTAAACTGTCTAATCTGATTGTTACTATGGATTATGTCTCGCTTGGTAATACCGATGATACACAGTTAGATATCGATGCAGTGGGACTAGCGGTGATAGTTGAGTATCCGTGGTATGGGACCGAGTGGGCATCAGTAGAATCGACTTCTACAGGTTTTGAAATGCCAATTTTTGATGTTGACTTTGCGGACGGATACTTGGATGGTCTAGAGATTTCTTCATGTGGGTTAACTCCGATAAACGAGGGGGTTGAAGGTAGCTGGATAAGTGAAGTCTTAGTTTCTGAACCTGGGCAGAATTTTGGCAGGATACATTTTGACGCTAGCAATTC
>DUJJ01000120.1 GCA_013329865.1 Candidatus Poseidoniaceae archaeon | reverse complement strand
TATTTGTTCAGGATCTGTGTTGTGGTGCAGATATGGCAGAATCTTTACCGATTAGAGTAATTACTGAAACTGCATGGCATAACGCATTTGCGCGCAATATGTTTGTGCGTCCATCGGCAGAACACATGGTGAATCACTCACCGGAATTCACCGTATTTCACGCACCGCAGTTTGAGGCAAGTGCTGAAGACGGGCTTAATTCAGGGTGCTTTATAATCGTCAACTATGCTGCAGGGGAAGTTCTTATCGGTGGGACAGAGTATGCTGGTGAGATCAAAAAGTCAATCTTCTCAGTGATGAATCTAATTTTACCAAAAAAAGGAATCCTGCCAATGCACTGCTCCGCTAACACCAATGGTGAAAACACGGCGGTTTTCTTCGGCCTTTCGGGCACCGGTAAAACCACACTATCGGCCGACCCGAAACGGGCTTTAATCGGTGACGATGAACATGGTTGGGGTGCCAGCGGAGTATTCAATTTTGAAGGTGGATGCTACGCTAAACTAATCGATTTATCAGCAGAAGACGAGCCAGAAATATTTGGCACAACCCGTCGCTTTGGCTCAATTTTGGAAAACATAGTGATGGATGAAAATGGAATACCAGACTTCCACGACACTTCAAAGACTCAAAACACGCGGGGGTCATATCCTATCGAATTCATCGATAATCGGACTGCTGATTCGACAGGTGGGCACCCGCAAAACGTGATTTTCCTGACCTGCGACGCCTTTGGTGTTCTGCCCCCAATATCCAAATTGACCCCAGAACAGGCGGCCTACCATTTCATTTCAGGCTATACTGCGAAGGTGGCTGGAACCGAAATTGGGGTTAAGGAACCTCAAGCTACTTTTTCTGCTTGTTTTGGTGAACCTTTCATGCCGATGCATCCCGGAGTATATGCTGACTTATTGTCGAGTAAAATGGAACAACATAGCGCTAATGCTTGGCTTATCAACACTGGTTGGAGTGGCGGGCCTTACGGTGTTGGCAGTAGAATGAAACTCAAACATACAAGGGCAATGCTAAATGCTGCTTTAGATGGTGAATTGGACAATGTAAACTACGTTATTGACGAACGCTTTGGTTTTGCAATTCCTACGACATGCCCCCAAGTGCCGAACGAGGTCTTGCAGCCAATCCAGACATGGGACAATCCTGACTCGTATAACAAGGCAGCAAATGACCTTGCTGATATGTTTGTTGACAATTTCAAACGGTATGAGACAGGGGTATCGGAAGCGGTCAATCGCTCATCACCGAAGTCATTAGAAAACTAACCGTAGGCCCGTAGTTTCATAACTTAGCGGCGCGCACACCATATCGTGAGCGACATGCGAAATATACGATTTTTAGTTGGGATTATGTTCATTATAACTGCACTATCACCCATGATAAGTGTCCATGGTATAATCGATGAAGATAGTCGCGATGTAACGACCAATCCACTTGGGGAACCGATATTACTAGACGATCTCAGAAAAGAAATCAGGCAAGCAGTTGGTCAACCCTGTCCAGCCATTCAGAACGATGGGGGCTCACCAGGTGATGCTGGTAACGCAACAACAAACACAGCTAAGGACTTAGGTAATAATCCAACAACGTCGTTCACCAGTTGCGCAGACACCACAGATATAGAAGACTGGTATGAATTTACTATGGACCAAGACTACAATATCGATGTAACGATGTCTAATTATCAAAATGACTATGACCTAGCATTAGCGTTTGAGGATAATGGTTCATATTTCGCAGCCGATACTTCATATTATGGCGACCCCGTCGAAACCGTTACCAGTATTGGTTCAACTATTGAATCAACCCCTGGGACGTATTGGATAGTTGTCTTTCCATACAATCAAGGCGGTGGCAGTTCGATAGGCGATTATGATCTTGATATCTGGACCAATTATACCGAATCTTGTTTGGATTGGGTGAACCCCCCAAACGATGCTAATACGGGCCAAGATGCACCACAAAACTGGACTGACTCACCGACAAATATGGGCAGTAACGTGACTGCTACTTACACGGGCTGCTTGGACTCCTCTGATGAGGGGGACGTCTTTGCATTTGACGTCCCAGAAAACCACACTATTTCCGTCACCCTAACCATGGAGTCCGGTGTTGACTTTGACTTACTTCTTCACCAACCCAATGGGACAATTATTGATAGCTCTGGAGCATCCAACGATGCTGATGAGTTTGTCACATCGTTAGACTCATCGTTTGAAAACCAACCAGGAACCTATTATGTAAACATATCACACTTCACAGGTAATGGGAACTACACAATCGATGTATACACTAACTACAGCGTACCTATCCCTAATCTTGCAGTTGATAGTGTAAGTTTCCCAACCTCGGCAAATCTCGGTGATTTGGTCGCATTTGATGTTACAGTGATTAATGACGGGACTCTTGAGCTGATAGATCCATTTATGGTTGAAGTTATTCTAAGTGTTGATTCAAGTAACTCTTGGGTTGACCACAATCTCGGCAACGTTAGTTGGTCGTCAGGTTTGGCAATTAATGCAACACAGTTAGTTACCCTCAACGTTTCAATACCTGGTAACATAGTAGAGGGGGAATACAATGTCTTTGTTATTCTCGATGGCGATGAGATGGTAGCAGAAAAAAGTGAGAGCGATAATACCATAACTGCCGATGACTCATTATCTATTGGCAACGCCGTCAACGCTTGCGCTTCACCACAAGATGATGCAGCATCTGGTGCTGATATAGGTGATGATGTAGGTAATGCCCTTGATTTAGGATTAGATGTTGATGTCGAAGTTCGTGGTTGTGTTGACTCAACCGATGAAGCAGACATGTACAAAATCAGCATATCGGCAAATCAGCCGCTGGAAGTAACGTTGGTAACTGCACCAATTAGTGGGGCTGACTTCGATTTGGAATTATTCCTGCCCAATGGCACATCAGTCGACAGAAGTTGGAGAAGTACAAACATCGATGAAACAGTAACATTAGAAGGAACCGATTACGAATTTGTTGCCGGAGACTACTATGTCAACGTCACATATTGGGGCGGCTTTGGTGGCAACCCGGGTGGAACCTACAGGCTACTTGTCGGGGAGCCGGATCAGTCTGCCTATGTGCCACCATTTACCTGTGGAAGTCAAAATGACCTAGGACTAGGCCAAGATGCGACATCATCTGGTATTCCGTTGGGTAGAAACCCCACAATCAGCGGTACTGGCTGTTTGAGTAACTCGGATGCAGAAGACGTCTACACGTTTGAAGTTGAAGATTATATGAATACGGAAATACACTTTAATTCAACGACAAACCAACCATTTACTGCGACTCTTACTAACGCAGTCGGTGATTTGATTGCTTCGGTTGATAACCAGAGTTACGGATTGTTGTTCGAATCACTGAACAACATGGAGTTTGAAGGACAGCAAAACACCTTCACGCTCACCGTTGCCTCTAACGGTGGCCAGGGAGATTATGATGTTGACATCATTGAAATCCCAGCAGCGCTCCCTGATTTAGCGCCAGAAAGTTTGAATTGTCCAACAACAGAAACCTTCACTGATGAGGAAGTTACCCTTCAGTGGGTCATCAGTAATTTACGTGGACCTGGTTATGGACAGAGTTTCGTCCTGCTAATTGAATTGGTTAACAGTGATAATGAGACAGTAAACACGATGTATTCATCGGAAGCAGCATCTGATAATCCAAGCGTGAGTAACACAATGTCTTACAACGCCTCTAGTGTTGATGATTACTTCGCCTTCTTCACCATACCGACAGAAACTACTTCTGGCGACTACCGTTGTAAACTAATCATTGATAGTAATGAAGAAATTTCTGAAGAAGACGAGACGAACAACATTCATTTCTCAGCACCATTCTACATCCAAAACGAGGAAGAATTGTGGGCTAATGACGTTGATCGGGATGGATTCAACTCGACTGATGCAGGCGACGGGATAATTGACGACTGTCCTAACAACCCCGGCACTTCCACAGTTGACAGATTTGGCTGTCCTGACCTTGACAATGACGGTGTTTCTAATGATAACGACATCTTGCCGAACGACCCTACTCAATGGTATGACAGCGATGGTGATGGCTTTGGTGACAATCCGAACGGGACAAATGGTGACCAGTGTCCAGAGGTCGCCGGCGTGTTTTCGGGCGACAACGGCGTTGGCTGTCCAATATTGGATTTGGACTTTGACGGCGTCTTGAATGAGAATGATCTTTGCCCAGAAACTCCGATAGGGGTCATTGTTGATTCAGAGGGTTGTGAAATTATCGATGAGCCTCAGGACAACAACACAGACAATAACGATGACGACACTCCTGTGGATCCTGTTGTTCCAGTTGACCCTGTGGATCCAAATGACTCAAATGATGGTTCCACAGATTCAACCGAGGAAGCTGAATCAGAAACAGGCCTGTTTGGCATGTCCTTCACACTGATTGGCATAATTGGTGTCGTTATTGTTCTACTCCTGGGAACCCTATTGTTTGTTAGAGGTAGGGGCGCAAAGAGTGACACGTTTGCTATGCAAGAGAAAGCGTATGCTGATGCGGGATATGCTGCAGTCGCTGGAATAGGGGCAGTAGATGCCTCAATAACGCCAGAGCAATTAGCATATGAGCAGCAGTTGATTGCCGCAGGATACCCTGCTGACTATGCTCGCGCTTATGCTGACCAACATTTCAGGCCGTGGCTCAAGCAGTAGCGGAAAGGTAACACTCATGACCTGTCGACTAGTGGCAAGCCCATGCAAGTAATGATGAAAACCAGTGCAGGAGATATCCTGATTAAATTATACGCCGATGAAGCCCCTCAGACAGTTGCCAACTTTGTCAAGTTAGTAGAGTCTGGTCATTATAATGGCCTACATTTTCACCGCGTAATTGCGGATTTTATGATTCAGGGAGGTTGCCCACACTCAAGCGACCCTATGTCTCGCCGCGCCGGGACTGGCGGTCCGGGCTGGCAAATACCTTGTGAACCCTCCGCACTAGCATTGAAACACGATAGACCCGGCATCCTTTCGATGGCAAATGCGGGTAGAAACACTGGTGGTTCGCAGTTTTTCCTGACCACTGTGGCGACTCCTTGGCTGAACGGTAATCACGCAGTTTTTGGCGAAGTTGTTGACGGCATGGACGTTGTCACCGCGATTGAAAGATGCAAGAAATTACCCGGAGACAGACCTGCTGAACCACAACAAATAATCAGCTGCACTGTTGTTTAATTGGCATGGCAGTATTAGTTATTCACGGTGGCGCAGGCGGTGATGGGCCGTGGCTTGGTAAGACCCCTCTAGATCCAGCTAGAATTTCCTGCATGAAGCAGGTTTTGCAGACCGTTGGAGGCCAATTAGAATCCGGTGAAATCGATTGCCTTGAAGCAGTAACTATGGCAGTTGAGATGCTTGAGGACGAACCG
>DUJJ01000030.1:1083-7263 GCA_013329865.1 Candidatus Poseidoniaceae archaeon | reverse complement strand
TGGTATAATTGAGTGGCAGTCATCGGAAGAAGATAGTGTTAACAGAATGGCGAATGAAATGGTTTACAACGATATTACGCTGTTCATTGCGGCTGGAAACTCCGCAGGTCGAGGGACTATCGGCACGCCTGGTAGTGCAGAGGACGCCATAACAGTGGGAGCACTCGACAAGGATTCCTCTATTGCATCATATTCAAGCCAGGGGCCAACTGAAGAAAACAGAGTAAAACCAAATGTTGCCTACGTCGGCTCGGATGTAATGTCAGTAGCTCACAATACAGGCGACGGATATACTGCTTTTTCTGGAACCTCGATGGCAACACCGGGGGCAGCCGGAGTGGCTGCTCTGATGCTGCAAGCAAATCCAGGATTGAGTCCCTTTGAGGTAAGGAATTTCATGCAAGAAACCGCAGAGTATCGAGCGTGTACCTACATGGGAGACCCTGCTGGAGTAGACGGTTGTGATGACAATGATGCGCAAAACCTCGTTACCAAGAACCGACAGAACAACGTCTACGGACATGGTGAAGTTAGGGCACCGGAAGCGGTTTTAGCTGCTGCTGAAAAGTATTACGCGTTTGATGATTCGATGCAAATAGTCATCGATAGCGACCCAACCCATGATAATACGCACACTCATCTAACACCAAAAGAATCGATTATGTTCAGCACCAGTGGAGATATCGAATCAATTCAGTGGCGTAGTAATCATATTGTCGACGATTGGACAAATCTTCAATCTTATCGCTCCGGTGACACAGGCGGTCAGATTACTGCACTCGATTTGATTCAGCAATTCCAACACTTACCCGGAATAGATTTGGAAGGCAACCACACTATCTCAATCAGAGGATTACAATCAAACCAAAGCGGCGGTCACTCTTCATCACCATTGGTAACAATCGATGTCATGCTGATGGATACCGCATCAGCCTATCAACAAGACTCTGAAGATGCGCCAGGATTCACTTTCATCGCGGTTTCAGTTGCTTCGGCAATCGCTCTGTTTGTCAATCAGCGGAAACCACGTGAAGAGGACCTCGATGAGGATTAATCGCAAAAACCCGCCATTCAATCTCTTGCCGAGCGGTGAAGTAAAGAGTAACAGGTTGTAGCCGAACCGTATGTCATGGCTCAGAGACCCAGAAGGTCAGGAGCAACAAAAATTAACCGTTACTTATCGGTTATTGCGTAGATTCAATCGCTCGCTTATGTCTGTGTGGTTTAGAGAGTTAGAAATCGTAGACAATGAAAACCTTCCACATGAAGGCGGTATCATCTTTGTTTCGTGGCATCCTAGCGGGCTAATCGATCCAATGCTGCTTCATGCAGCCTTACCTGGAAGATTATCTATTTTAGCAAAGCATACTCTGTTTGATTTGCCAATCATCGGTCGAATGATTCGTGCTGGCGGTGGTCTGCCGATTTATCGACTCGGAGATAGTGATAATATCAAGCTAGCAAAATCGAAGAACGGCAAAATGTTAGAGAATGCTGGACAAGAAATCGCCAATGGTGGTCGACTACTACTCTTTCCAGAAGGCAGGACGCATACCGAATCTGGTGTCAGCAAGGCCAAAACTGGGGCTGCAAGGATTATGCTTAGTGCCATACGCCATGCACGAAATAACAATTCAGCGCCACCAACACTAATTCCTGTCGGGCTGCACTATTCAAATTCCAATAAATTCAGAGAACGGGGTGCAGTCATTCTTGAGCGACCCATGGACTTGCCTGAGATTCCCCCTTTCAGCGACAACGATGCACAGCAAACGGAGGCCGAGCACGAGTGGGTGTTGGCAGTAACTGAGTCTATAGAATCTGAATTAAGGCGAGCAAGCTTGTCAAAAACAACTTGGGAGGAACGTCGCTTAATTTGGTTGGCGAGAAGTGTTGCATATGCTGAAAGGTCAGCCCAAACCGGAGAGAAACTCCAACGTCCAAGTTATGCTGATTCAGTTATCGGTGCTAGACGCCTCAGAGCCGGTTGGGAATATTACAACGCAAATAACCCAGAAAAAATCGCCCCTCTGGTTGAGCAATCAAAGAATCACTTTGCTGAATTGGAATCTATTCAAGCAACGCCATATGATGTGGCAGCAAAACCAGAAAAACCGACGTTTTTCGGTTACCTAACTGCATTGGTTTCATGGCTTTGGGTGGCGGCTTGGATGCTTGGGTTAGTTACGTGGAGCGCAATATTGGGCAATGTTCCGCCATACCAAGCAAATTACCTAACGATGTGGCAATTAAGGAAAAGAGGTGCAGAAGAATCGATTTATGGGACCTTGAAAATAGGGATAGCAGTAATCATGTTCCCAATTTGGTGGGTCTTTGTCTCACTAGCCGTTACAGTGATGTTTTTAGCGACTGAAAGCCCAGTTTACATATTGCTGAATAAACACTGGTTATTGGCCCTTTTCACTCAGATTAATCCGATAATAATGTTCTTTGTTCTAATGTTGTGGTGGCCTACCTCGGGTAAATTGCACATGAAACTTTACTCAAGGCTTGTGTGGAATTGGCGTAATCTAAAGCGCTGGAAAAATTGGCGAAAGAACCAACAATACTGGGATGAATTACATATTAGGCAGCGCAACATTGGGGCGATGTTGATAGATTTAGGTGATGGACTGATTTTGCCCGGCGATAAAGAATGGCAGGATCCAATCACAGGCAGTGATGACTATATTTACGTCAAATCGAGGGCTTAATTTAATTCATTTGAACCCTATATTGATATGCATCCTTTCATACGGTGTAGCGGGTGAGCGGGTGGTCGGTTCCGAGTATGTAAAAATGACACCTGCTGCCGAAAAAAATATCTGGAGTGCAACAGTAAACACAAAATCGTTTGAAATATTGATTAATTCAAATGCAGTCTTGTTGGATGTTCTCAGAGACCAAGTAGGTACTCTTGGAGTAAAGCGTGGTTGCGACCTAGGCACTTGTGGGTGTTGCACGGTAATGATTGATGGCGAACCTAGATTATCCTGCTTGTGCCTTGCAGGACAGGTTTCAGAAACCTCAATAACGACGGTTGAGGGTCTGGCGATTGGTGCGCACTTAGCACCAATTCAGGCTTGCTTTGCGAAATATGGGGGCTCTCAATGCGGATTTTGCACGCCGGGTTTCCTTGTCGCTTCGCAAGCCTTGCTAGATGAAAACCCATCACCTACAGACCAAGAAATCTCTGAAGCTATCGAGGGCAATTTGTGTCGCTGCACAGGTTACCAACAAATCATCGAATCGATTCAGGAAGCGGCAAAAATTCATCGGGGAGAAGTGGCTATTCCGGGGCCCGCTTCAGATCCTCATCCAGACCCTCATCCGGGCGGGCCTGGAGAGCCATCAATGCCTCCTGGTCATGCGAAGTGATAACTATGTCAGCAGGGTATCGACAGCAGCCGGGTAATTCCTCTTCAAAGAGGACTGATGGTAAAAGAACCGCTGGGAAACAGGTTTTCCCACCGCCGGGCTCAGGTGGCTCAAGACCAGTGATGAAAGAGAGAGATCTAGATTTTATTCCAGAATCGGTTGGTGGCAGAGAACCACAACCTGCTGGCTCACACATTCATGACCGAATTCGCACTGGAACGGTGGTAGGTAAATCACTTTCACTGGTTGATTCCAACGCAAAAGTTACTGGCCAAGCATGGTATGGAGACGACGTCAGACTGCCCAATGAAACAATTGGCAAAATCCTTCGCTCACCCCACCATTACGCCAAAATAAAATCTATAGATATCTCAAAAGTTGAAGCCTTGCCCGGGGTCATTGCGGTGGCGACTGGCCAAGATGCAACCAGTAGTTTTGGGGTTTTGCCAGTTACCAAAGACGAACATGCTATGGCAGTTGAAAAAGTGCGGCACATGGGCGATTTGGTAGCATGTGTGTGTGCTGAGACGGAAGCGATTGCTATCGAAGCACTGTCACTGTTTGACATCGAGTGGGAAGAATTAGAACCGGTATTTAATCGAAAAATGGGCTTGGAGGACGTCGATGAACCAATTCACTGGCGCGGAAAATATCACCTATCAAGAACCAATGTTCAAAAGCGCGTATTCCAAGAATTCGGCGATCGTTCTCTGGTTGATAATGCATATGCTTCATCTCATGGTAAGTGGAGTATGGAGGGCGTGCATCATGGATTCACAGAGCCTCACGCAGTTGTAGCGCACTGGGACCCAAACGGCAGACTACAACTGTATACCCCGCAACAGGTACCACACTACACCCACCGAGCGCTATCTACGGTTCTTGATGTTCCAATGCATCAAATAAACGTCATTCGAACATTCGTTGGCGGCGGATTTGGCGGTAAATCCGACCCGTTCCCGCACGAAATGTGCGCCGCAATTCTAGCCAGAAAATCAGGACGTCCTGTCCGAATTACCTTTGACCGGGAAGAGGTCTATTGGATTAACCGGGGCCGGCATCCAAGCGACATCGAGGTAAAAATGACCGCCGATGATATCGGTAGAATTTCTGGATTTGATATCGATGCTCTGATCGACGGCGGCGGTTTTGCCTCGTTCGGTCACGTTACCTCTTACTACAATGGAGTACTTGCAACCGCTCCGTATGAACTAGGTTCGTTCCACTATACCGGCGCTAGAGTTTGGACTAACAAACCCGCTTCTGGCGCAATGCGCGGTCACGGAGCGGTAAATACCAGATGCGCAGTGGAAGTCGGTTTGGATGAAATGGCGGAACAAATGGCGGTAGACCCAATAGATTTGCGCTTGGCCAATTTGCTGCCACCGCACAGCCGGACGATAACCGGGTTCAGAATAACCTCAAACGGCATGCGTGAGGCTTTGGAAGAGGTCAGAAGCGGCTCAAAATGGGATGAAAAGTTCCGTCAGTTGCCGTTGGGTAAAGGAATTGGCGTCGGCTGTGGTTTCTTTATCTCTGGTTCAGGTCTACCAATTCACTGGGATCCTAACAGATTTCCCCACGCAACCGTCCACATACAGGTAGACATGGATGGGGGAGTCACGGTTCACACCGGTGCAGCAGATATCGGACAAGGGTCGACAACTGCTGTTGCCCAGGTGGTTGCAGAAGTACTTGCATTGCCGATAGAAATGATTCACGTAAGGAGCCATGAAAGTGACACTGCACCTGTTGATTTAGGGTCTTATTCGAGTAGGGTTACGTTCATGAATGCCAATGCGGCAATCAGAGCGGCTCTTGAGATTAGAGAACAAATTCTCAAAGCTGCATGGGATATACTGGGCTATCATCCAAACACATTAGTTTTGAACGATCGTCGGATATATTACAAACACGACCCTTCAGTTGGAGTGTCATACCTCAAAGCGCTACACAAGGCACAGGAAGACAAAGGTTCCCTCATTGCTAGTGGCGCATATCGCTCACCGCCGATGGGTGGTGTTCACAAAGGGGCTGCTGCTGGGCTTGCGCCTGCTTATTCTTTCTCGGCATATGTCGCTGAGGTTGATGTTGACGTCGAACTAGGCTTGGTCAAGTGCACCAATGTCTGGGCAGCCCATGATTGTGGAAAAGCCCTGAATCCACTAGCCGTCAAGGGCCAGATAATTGGTTCGTGTCATATGGGCTTAGGTCAGGTATTGTCTGAGAAAATGGTCTACGGTAGGACAGGTCATCTGCAAAATCCAAACCTGCTCGAATACAAGATTCCGTCAGTTCATGAAATGCCTCATGTGGTTCCGATCATCATCGAATCATGCGACCCTGAAGGGCCGTTCGGCGCCAAGGAAGCCGGTGAAGGTCCGCTCCTGCCCATACTTCCCGCAGTGGTAAACGCAGTTTACGACGCAATAGGTGTTAGGTTCAGAGATTTACCGCTCACACCAGATATTGTTTACAAAGGCATTGAGCGGCAGCGTCGGGCCCTAAAATTGGACGATTGTCTTGATTTACCTAGCCCACGATTAGAGCACGGGCCGATGCAAGATGTCTTGGTGGCTCGAGCTAATGAGCATAAAACCCGTGACAAGGCGAGACAACGAACTGAAGATACATCTCATTATGTCAATGGGGTGTTATTTGGTTTCGACCCCAACATACCCCTCGAAGACCAAGTCGATGGTTGGCGGATGGCGACAGAACCAGACCCTGAACAACTCGCAGAACTTGGTTTGGCTGGCAAGGCGTGGCTGAAGAAAACTCAGCGAGAAATGGGGCGTGATT
>DUJJ01000030.1:0-698 GCA_013329865.1 Candidatus Poseidoniaceae archaeon | reverse complement strand
GTAGAGATTGCATCAATGCTTATTGGCCAAGGCGATGACTTTGATTGGGTCGCTGGCGGAACCGATGTTGTCCCCAACTACAAGTGGCGTATCAACCCCAAACCTCATGTTATCTCTCTTGCGAAAATTCCGGAAGCAAACCAAACGACTCAATATGAAATTGGCTGCATGACGAAATTATCATCACTAACGGCAGATAACAATGTCCACCCATTAATTGTCGAGGCGGCGTCTAAAATCGCCTCCTCGTTGATCCGAAAAAGCGCTACTGTTGGTGGCAATTTGTGTTTGGATACGCGCTGTTTTTGGTATAATCAGAGCGAAGACTGGCGAAGATCAATCGACTGGTGTCACAAAGCCGATTGTGGGACCGGAGCGGATTGCCGAGTGATTCCCAATCAAAATACCCTCTGCGTGGCGACTTATCAAGGAGATTTAGCGCCTAATTTCATGGCCCTTGGCGCCCAAGTAACACTGATTGGCCCTGATGGTAAAAGGGTCATGCCACTGGAAGAATTCTATCAGTTAGACGGAATGAAAAAGAATGTCTTGCAACCTGGCGAATTCATGCTTAAGGTCTCCCTGCCGGAGGACGCTTTCGACTATGAGGGGAGTTACCAGAAGTTGCGGCTCAGGGAATCTTGGGACTTTCCCGAGGCGGGGATTTCTGCAGCCTGGAAAAAAGGTGATTACTCTAG
>DUJJ01000021.1:9282-10105 GCA_013329865.1 Candidatus Poseidoniaceae archaeon | reverse complement strand
TCTTGGTAAACCTGCAAGCGCTGCAACTTGAATTCCATATGATTCATCACAGGGCCCGTCGGCAATTGTATGGAGAAATTTTAGTTTACCATCAATGTGGGATACCTGAACATGGATGTTCTTGAGCATATCAATGTCATTCTCTAAACCAACTAACTGGTGATAATGTGTAGCAAATAGTGTGCGGCATTGTAACCGATTGCAAATATCTTCGGTTACTGACCAAGCAATGGACAGTCCGTCGAAGGTCGATGTACCTCTTCCAATCTCATCGAGCAACACAAGTGAGTTATTACTTGCTTTTCTCAAAATATGTGCCACCTCAATCATTTCCATCATGAATGTAGAGCGACCTCGTCGCAAATCATCACTGGCACCCACCCTCGTAAAAATTCGATCTACTAGACCCAATTTAGCCGCCTCAGCAGGGACATAGCTACCTGCCTGAGCAAGGATAGAAACAAGTGCCGCGGTTCTTAGATAAGTCGATTTACCACCCATGTTCGGTCCAGTAATCAATAAAAATCGGTTGCTTTTATTCATTGAAATATCGTTTGCTACAAAACCAGGAACCTGCTCGAGCACAGGATGCCTTGATTGTTTAATATTGATAATTGATTCATTGACCATTCTTGGTCGACACCAGTTTCGTTTGCGGGCAACAGTAGCAAAACATTGTAGCACATCTACCGCAGCAATTTTACCCGCTATGCTTGCCAGCGACGTGGTATACTTACGACACTCATCTCTGAGATTCTGAAACAGGTGATACTCCAACTGTTTTATTTTTGAGTCCGCAGTCATCAACAAATCGTCTCTTGTG
>DUJJ01000021.1:6588-8887 GCA_013329865.1 Candidatus Poseidoniaceae archaeon | reverse complement strand
GTTGGCACTTTCTCTAAATGAGAGTTGGTTACTTCGATAAACCAACCAATTTGTCTGTTAGACCTAATTTTTAGCGAAGGAATACTCAATTTACTGCGCAATTTTCCCTCCAATTCACTAAACCAATTATATCCCTCTGAAGAAATTCTCCGGAGTTCGTCCAATTCTTCACTGACCCCATCTCTGATTATCTGTCCATCTCTAAGACCTACAGGTAATTCTTCTTTTAGCGTTCTTACGGTGTATTCAGCAAGTTCGGTTAATTCGGTCAGCCCCTCGCTTAAATGAGATAGTAACACATCATCAGTCTCAGCACAGAGTTGCATTATAGCAGGCATTCTCTCTAGCGCATGTGCCGTTGCTAGCAAGTCTCTGGCATTACTTCTGTTGTATGCTAATTGAGTAGACAATCTTTCCAAATCACGCAATCCAGTAAGATTCTGACGCAGCATATCCAACCTTTTTGAAGAAGATTTCAAAGTCTGAACCGCGTTGTGCCTGAGTTCTATGGCTTCAATCTGATGTAATGGTCTGAGTAGCCAGGTTTTCATTAATCGACGACCCATTGCCGTTCGACAGTGATTCATACTTGAAATCAAACTACCTTCATATTCACCAGACAGTGTGTTGGTTATTTCGAGGTTGCGAAGGGTTGTCTGGTCAACGACAAGATGCCCGGTTTCCTCAACAATTTGTAAGTCGCGCAGCGGTATATTGTCCTTGAAATGAACCTCAGCTAGGTAATCTGCTGCAAATCCAGCGGCTTCAATTGACAGCGGGGAATTATCCAAATCCAAGTGGCCTAAGTCTGAAACCTCAAGAATTGTTTCTAATCGTTCTAATCGACGCTTTTTGTTAACACTATGTTGTGATATAACACAGTCACTTAGATTTGCAAAGATTGCGCAAAGTTCATCATTTTCAGCATCTTTTGGAGAGATGACTATTTCGGCCGGATTCCACCTAAGCAACTCATCTTCTAATGAACTAAATCGCCCATCATCCAGCCAAGTGGAAGCCCATGATTCGCCGGTAGATGAATCAATTACCGCCATACTCAAGGACGATTTTGCTAACACAATTGAACTTAGCACCGATCGATCGTTGGAGCTTAGCAATGACTCTTCGTAAAGGCTGCCAGGGGTGTAAATTCTGGTAACAACCCGCTCGAGTAACTTTGCTCCCTCCCGCAGTTCTTGCTCTTGTTCAGCGACTGTTACTTTAAATCCGGATTTTAACATAATTCTCAAATTATCCTCGAGTGCATGCCATGGAAAGCCTGCCATTGGGATTGGATTTTCTGCATTCTTGTCCCTAGACGTTAATGCAAGCCCGAGAACTGGAGCAGCAATTTCGGCGTCCTCGTGAAATAATTCATAGAAGTCGCCCATTCGGAAGAATAGTATCGTGCCCGGATGTTGGTGCTTGATTTCCATGAATTGGTCCATCATAGTTCTCTTCGACAACAGACTCACCCCACATCGCAGGATTATAGGGTCAATGAGCACAGCAAATGAAGGTTGTCAAGGTAGCCGAGATAATGTCTGATTTTTTACGCAATCTCTTTTCTTAATTTCTCAACTATATTGGTTGCCATGAGGGCGAGCATAATCAATGAGATGATGATGAATGCTAGATTGATGAAACCGCTCCCTGATTCAATGGAGCCTACTGCTGAGGTGTCGAAAGTCATGACTTTTGGCGCCCCATTATCATCGACACCATGAAGATAAATACTAACGCCATCAAATCCGAAGGTTTCAACTTCAATTGGTAACTGATGAGGTAGTGTTTCAACACTCCACGAACCATCATCATACCGCATTACCGACTTTGAGTCCTTGCCATTGAACAACCAGGCGCTATTATACTTGTCACCAATGCCTGCAACACTTGAATAATCGATTGATGAGATGTCTTTGCTAGTATGGTCATATATTACCGTTTCATGAGTACCAGCTATGATTATTTCTTGGTGATTTATTAGAATTACAGAGTGATACTCACCATAATCCCCAATTTGTAGGTTGTCAATCATCGGCGCAATAACACCACCGTTCCATAAAACAGTCGCCCAAACAGGCCGCAAGTTGGGGGCTGCAGGACTTTGGTCGCCACTTGTCGCTGGCTGGTTGTAATTGCCAGTTAATAACCAAAGGTCGTCTGAAATATGCTGAATTCCCTGCCAATTAACGTTCTCATTATTTGGCGTGTTTGCGCTAGTAATTCCAGACGAATTCAAACCTCTAATGCTCTGTTGGGTATTTACCTCCCGAGTTATCATCAAGAAATTTTGTTC
>DUJJ01000021.1:4726-6199 GCA_013329865.1 Candidatus Poseidoniaceae archaeon | reverse complement strand
GTCTTGAAAGTAAATATATTCTCATTTTGGTATATCAATACTGTATCTACTCCGTTGACAATTAACACTGATTCATCAGACAGAGGTTCGAGATTAGAAATTCTGCTTACATCGTAATCAGGACTTAGGTTTATCAGTTGCCTAATGTTTCCGTCCTTAAACGATATTAGTCGATAGTCTTCATTTGTGTAACTCAATGCAAGGTAATGACCTTCATCGTGGTAGACTGACTCAATTATCCTGTGTTCGCTACCTAACTCGCTGTCAGTGAGGTCTACACCTGGTAGATGACTTGTTCCTTTAATCAAAACGGCCCCGAGTATAACGAAGATGAAAAAAGCCGAAATCGCTAGCCATTGGTGTTCAGATTCTTGTTGGAGCATCTTTCGCCACACCATGTCAGCCAGCCTCTTGTTCTACCGTTGGCATATCTAGCATTTTATTCTATCAGCATTTACCGATATATTTCAGGATTTACTGCTCGTCTGTTATGCGGAGAAGTCATAAAGGGAACATGATTCGCAAGATTGCTTGGAGGTCTAACATGGCACGAAAACCCGCATCGATGTATCGACGATTAAAAGGTCCTGCTTACACTAGACGCAAGTATATTGGCGGTGTGCCAAACAACAGAATACATCAGTTTCATGTCGGTAATCGCCGCGCAGCGGAGACGGGCCAATTTTCAGTAGTGGTCGAGCTCATTGCCAACAATGATTGTCAGATAAGACATACTGCCCTTGAAGCAGCCCGTGTTATCTCGAACTCTACAATTAGGAAACAGGCAGGTGCACAAGGATACGCTCTGCGTGTTCACACATATCCACATCACGTATTGAGAGAGAACAAACAGGCTACTGGTGCGGGTGCCGACCGTGTTTCACAAGGGATGCGCTGTGCGTTCGGAAAAAATGTGGGTACTGCTGCCAGAGTCAAACGTGGACAACGGGTAATTTCAATTCAGGTAAATCCAGAGTTCTACTTAACTGCAAGGGATGCTCTCAGAAAAGCGAGCATGAAATTCCCCACTCCATGCAGTATCAAACTCATCAGAGGCCATGAGCATCTTAAAGGTTTGATTTGATAACCAATCAAACATATTTGCTCTCATTGCGTAGAGCAATTGAAAAGGCTTAGACAAACAGACTATATTGAGGGAGATAACATGCGAATTGCAGTCTTGATAGAAGACCGTTGTAAGCCAAACAGCAATGCGTTCGATTACCTCAAAAAATGGGCAGGTTCATGTGGCGGAGAATGTATTCAAGTCATCGGTGATAAATGCAAAATACTCGAGAGCGCTTGCCCACCTTGTATTGTTAGGGCTAAACACTGCCCTGATGATGCAGTAATCATCATCAATTTACCCGCCGAATTAGATACAGACATGGTGCATCGTTATTCGTTAAATGGATTTAGATTATTCAAACTACCCACCCCATCAAAAGATAGCGTGGTTGGCATCCTTGGTCC
>DUJJ01000021.1:1852-4296 GCA_013329865.1 Candidatus Poseidoniaceae archaeon | reverse complement strand
AACATCATTGAGACCTTACCGCGTGGAGAACTTAGAGATTTTCTCATCGCAGTAAAAGAACAAAAAATATCGGTGGCAGTCAAGCCACAGAATGTCGATAAAATACCGAAAAAGGTTGACGGCACCGTCGGTCAGTTGCTAAGCAAGGTAGATGAGCGAGGTATTTTCTCCGAGATGACTGAAGAACTCGGATTAGCTCATTTGCTCGATAGGAAGGTCAAACAATTATCTGGTGGAGAACTACAGCGAATGGCGATATGTGCAACTCTGATGCGTAATGCAGACGTTTACTTCTTCGATGAGCCTTCATCTTATCTTGATATATATCAGCGAATGAGAATAGTAAAAATCATTCAAAATCTATCCGAGACGAAGCGCGTTATAGTGATTGAGCACGATTTGGCCGTGTTAGATGTTCTAGCAGACTTGGTTCACATAGTGTATGGCAAGAAAGGCGCATTTGGTGTTTTTACTCCGGCCAGAACCACTCGGCAAGCAATTAACGCTTACTTAGATGGATATCTGCCAGAGCAAAATGTAAGAATCAGGAGTAAACCGATTAAGTTCTTATTACACAGGGATAGGAATAACTCTGTCGGCAACCAAATTATTTCCTGGGATGAATTAAAGAAAACTCTTGGAGATTTCACATTCACTGCCGGTAAAGGAGCACTGCACCGGGGTGAAGTAGTTGGCGTAGTAGGGCCGAACGGCACTGGGAAGTCAACGATGATGAAAATTCTCGCAGGTCTTCTCGAGTATGACGAGGGTTGGGTCGAAAATCAGCCAACAATATCATACAAACCTCAGCATATAGATGTCGATATGGATTGTAGTGTCCAACTATGGCTAGACAGTGAATTGGGCGCAAAATGGCGCAGCGGCGAATTTAATGTCAACGTAATCAAAGCGTTAGGTGTCGACCAGTTACTGCCCAAGCGAGTCAAGAAGTTGTCTGGTGGCGAGCGACAAGCGGTGTCAATCGCCATATGTCTTGGACGAGATGCAGATTTGTACCTGCTTGACGAACCTTCTGCCCACTTGGATGCTAACGCTAGAATGGAAGCCGCGAAAGCGATTCGCAGAACGATGGAAGCGAATGAAAAATCTGCTTTGGTTATCGATCACGATGTATATTTCATAGACATTCTAAGTGATTCATTAATGGTCTTTGATGGAGAAGGCGGTCAGTATGGTAAAGCAACTGGGCCGTATCCACTCAGGCAAGGAATGAATCAATTCCTCGAGCACGTAAATATTACATTTAGGCGTGACCATGACTCTAAACGCCCCCGCATTAACAAACCTGAGAGTCGCAAGGATAGAGAGCAACAAAGTTCTGGAGATTACTACTCTTTTGAGTCGAAATAGGTGACAACATGCCATTTGGAATACCACCATCGGGAGGTCCACTGAGCAGAACCAGAACACGATTATCTGCATCTTCACTGACCAGATATTTACGATGTCAGAAGAGTTATTTTCTGGGTAATAAATTGGGACTGTCAAGCCCAAAGTCAATTCCGCAGATTCTTGGAATTACGCTTGAGGACGCCCTATGCTCGATACTCATGAGGCGCCCAGTAAGTATTAACTCACTAGATGAATTAAAAGATTGGTGTTTCGGCCTTGCAGATATAGAAGCAAATCAGTGTTACCTAAACAGTAAGGAAAAATGGGAATCTGCGGCATGGCGTAGAGAGTCAGAGTTCTGGGAAGATGTAAGCATTGATGAATTATCACGCAAAATAAGAAATGGACTAGAGTTATTCCTCGAAGAGGTAGAATCTTGTTATTTAGCCAACGGCGGACCATATCTCAAAGAATACAGACAACAATCCATGCCACATTCGATCCCAAGCCCTGCTTGGGGCGACGAGCCAATGTTTCCGATTCCTGACAAAGTGCGAAATTTTGGTCTTCGCACATGGGCAGAAGATGAACCAATGGTTTGGGAAGGTGAGAATGACCCAGTTACCTGGATGGAGGCATGGGAGATTGCGAGGCCTTGGGTCAAAGACCCCAGAGTTCACCAACCTCAGCGGTTGTTTCACCCTGATGGCTGGGCAGCCGGAGAATTGGATTTGGTCTTGAGATGGGATGGTAATGTCAGATTAATAGATATTAAATCAGGCAATCCAAGCTCAAAATTTGCAAGTTCCTTGCAACATCAGCTCAATTTCTATGCATGGCTGTGGTATGAAACTCATGATAAGCAACAGGTAGACGGAATCGAGGGCTGGTATCTCGACGGCCCAGAACGGATTTACTTTGAGGTGCCTGATAGTGATAAAATAAAACAGCTAACTGTCGAGTATAAATCAATACACAGGAAGATGTTAGAACTGGGCGAGGGACCAGTAAAATTTCCTGACTTTTATCCAAAGCCTTGTACTTTTGCAGCAGGATGCTTCTGGTGCACATTTGGGGAGAAAAATATCGCC
>DUJJ01000021.1:0-1462 GCA_013329865.1 Candidatus Poseidoniaceae archaeon | reverse complement strand
AGTCAAATGATTGGAGAGATTCAATCAAGAATTAACATTAGAGGTAAATTTACTGGACAATGGGGACCACTACCAAATCACTATGCAGAGCCAGTATTAGGTGCCATGGTGAGTGTCTCGGGCACGCAAGTAACCGTCGAGGAAAGCGAGCCAAATGCATTTCCAAGTTTACACGATTATGCCGAGGGCGAGGTAATTATTCTAAATGCCTTACCGGGTGTCTGGCGTGGGAATCCGCGGGTTTACCTCGATAGCAAAAGTAGTATTATTTCGGCAAATGAGATCGATAACTCCAAAATAACGAGCATCGAATTTACCCGCATTGGGTTGATGAGGACTCGCGCTAATGTTGAAGGAGTAATTGTTTCTATAGACTACAGAAGCGGCGTAAGGCTTGATGAAAAACCATGGTCAATGAGAACTATGCACATATGGGACGGTAATCACATCGCCGAAGTAGCTGCTTTTGGCTCAAGTATAACGAGTCAAATGCTCAACATTAGGCCAGGAGACAAGGTGAAAATAGTCTCTGCAGAGTTGGGCTGGAGATCAGGATTACCACAATTACGTATCGACCAACGCTCTACGCGCATAACGAAATTGACCTAAGGTAGGGTTGAAATGGGTAAAGCATCAACGGCACCTTATGCCGGTTACAGAGGTGGCTTCTGGTCTTGATACCATTGGTCCTTTTAACCGACTTTCGGCAAGCCAAGTAAATTCCTTTCGGGCCTGCGAACGCTTGTGGTTTTATGAGAAAGTATTGAAATTGAAGATAAAACAAATTCCTGTGCTATATGTTGGTAGAGCAGTTGAAAATGCGATATGCCGAACACTAAAGGAGTCGCCTAAATTGTTACTAGCGAGTGCCTCTGAACATACCTTAGCGAATATTCCGTTAGCTGAAGATGGTAAACCATCTAGGGATGATCACCAGATTTGGCCTGCCAGTAGAATCATCCCAATCAGCGATAGTCAAGTCCCAAAAACAATTGAGGAGATAAAGCAGTGGGCCATAACAAGACTGTCAATACACCTAAAGAACTCGCTAGAGGACGCTAACAAAGATTGGGCTAGACAGGAACGTAAATCAGGCGATTGGTCTGAGGTAAGTTTTGATTACTGCATGGAAATGTGCATAAATGGACTAAACCTACATTTAGCAGAGGTTGAAAGATGTCTCAAAACTATTACCGAGCCAGTGTTAGAACAGTGGCGCTCAGGTGCTAGAGACTATTGGCCCGCTCCTGATGGTTTTGGGTATAAATTAACTGGACGTCATCCACTCTCAGCGCATGGTGAGATAACTGTAACTGAGGCGTGGGAAATCGCTCGACCCTGGTTTGTCGAACCTGAGTCTGGTCAATTCAGTATGAATGCGGTTCATCCAGATTACTGGTTCCAAGGTGAGTATGATTTAGTATATCGTTGGGACGGTCGGATTAAAATCGTTGATATCAAA
>DUJJ01000164.1:3647-12852 GCA_013329865.1 Candidatus Poseidoniaceae archaeon | reverse complement strand
TTATGAAATGTTAAGTGCTTTCAATCCGACGCACCTCTATGCACAGCGTCAATGAGTTAGCACTGGATTTGGGACTGCTTTCTCTCAGTTTGATGACTCTATGGCTATATTTGCCCGGATTTTTAGCCAACACCTTTGCTATGATGTGGGGTAAATGGCTACCAAAAACAGGGTATGGACCGTGGCCAATAGATGGTGGCCGAGATTGGCGAGATGGAAATCGAATATTGGGTGATGGTAAAACATGGAACGGACTGATTGGTGGTTCGTTGACCTCAGGTCTCCTATGCTTGCTAATTGTTGGCATGATGGGCAGTGTCCCTGATTCTAGCAACGTTGAGGCTAGTATATTTGCCCACCCACTTACTGGCTATGAAGGCTCATGGTTCGACATTGGTTCGCCATACTTGTCCGCCTTTATCCTTGGGACCTTTCTTGGCTTTGCTTGCCTCGTTGGTGACAGCACTGGTTCATTCTTCAAACGCCGAAAAGGTATGAAACGTGAGGGGGACATATCCTCAAAAGCGCCCTTACTAGATACTTTGCCGTTCGCCATCATGGTATTTTTGTGGGGGCAGTTGTTTCTTGGTGATTCGTTATTATCGCAAAGTGAGTTAATCATTCCAATGCTAATCATGATTGTAATAACCCCAGTTTTACATCGATCATTCAACCTGATAGGCTATTACATTGGATGGAAAGATGTACCCTACTAATCTGCTCAGTTTGGCCCTCGACGGCCAAAGGTTTCTTACCTAACTGTAGCGAGAATTAATCATGCGTGTGAACACTGCAATTGCGATTTTGGCGATGATGATGGCGGCTTTAATGTCACCTCTAACGCTAGCAGAAGCTCAAGATGATGGCACAACTCAAATAATAAACAACTCAGAAACCTGGACGTCTGACAATTTATTGGACGGAAATGTAACTGTTGCGAGTGGTGGAGTACTGACAATTGATGGCTCTATTGACGTCGCAACGGGTAGCAAGATTACTGTCGATTCTGGAGGTAGTCTGATACTTAATGGAGACCTCAATGCCGCAGAATCAATGAATGAAATATACATGGAAGTTTATCAAAATACAGTTTTAGAACCATACTTCAACGGGCTCGTGGATTCCGGAGTCTTGCGAATTAACATGGCTAAGGAATATTTCAGCTCAATGGACGTGCACGTTAAGGTAGGAGAGACAAATCTAAGTTGGACTGGGGAAGCATTCCTAGATTTTAATATTGAATTCTCTGACACACAGATTAATGTGAACTTTTCCGGATTTTGGCAGTTCCCGGTATGGGTTGACTCTATACAAGCCTTCGACAGCAATGGTGTGATATACAATCTCGATGCTGATGAATGGAATCACAACAATGGAGTGCTGAAAACCGAAGAAGGTGAAGCAACATTTTCACTTACTATTGACGGCGATTTTATCTCACTCGGCGGGACAATCTCAGGTGCAGATATTACCTGTGCAGGTAGTTGCTCGCTAACCAATAGCACTTTGTCATGGAGTGCTCCAATAAATGTTCTTGATGGTGGGCACATCGATGCAGCAGCAAGTAACATAAACGGAAGTAGAACCTATGAGGATATAATTGTTCATGATACTGCTACCATTGATTATGATACCGAAACAATGCTTGGAACAGGTGGACCAACAGACATGTGGATTAGACTATTATCAAAAAGAAGTATTGAAACCAACCTAAAGGATGCCCCAGCAAGCGTTCATTTCGAGGGTCTAGGCTATTTAGGAAGCAGTGGGGATTTAATGCTCAACAATAACGGAGCAATAGATCTTGGCGAAAACAATAACCCAACTGTAAGTAAATATCTGCGGATGACTGAGTGGGTTGATAGCACAGGGACCCTGAACCAAGAAGATGGCATGATTATGATAACGCTTAATGGTGGAACTGCGGTATGGAATAGTGATTATTCCGTCACTCTCGACCCGGCACCAACCACTCCTACTTTCATGGCCGATATTGCGCTCCCATTCGTAATCATCGACAGTATTGAACCAGAGGATTCTCAAGGGACTGTAGATAAAGGGCTGGGTGTAATGTTGACAATCACAAATACTGGGAGTGTCAACGTTGCTACCAACATAAGGTGTTATGAGGGCGCTGATGAAGCTGATATGGCGACAATATTTGTCAGTCTCACTGCAGGAGAAACCAAAGATGTCCCGGCTGTTTGGTATGCAAATTCCTCCGGGGCTAAGACACTAAACTGTAGAGTAGCAATTCCGTCATTTTTCAATAATCTGACAGAAGATTTGGCATCTCCTACCGGTACTGATTCAGAACCTGTATCATTTAAGTTAGCAGAGGATAGAGAGGACGCTCCTCTAGTCCTTTACGCGGCTTTTGCAATTGTCATAATCATCGCAACAGTACTATTTAGCAGGGCGACGGCGAAGAAAATGGCCGAAAATGAAACCGAAAAGGATTATGAAAATTCTGAGTTAGATGATATCTCTGAGGATATAGTAATGTCGAGTGAGAAATAATACACCTCAATCCACATTTGCTTCGCTAAAGACTCGCAAAACCACTACACCAGCGATTATTAACCCCATCCCGATTACTGCTGCAGTGTCGATTTTCTGGTCGAAGAAAATCACCGACACAATCGCAATCGAAGCAATGCCGACCCCAGACCACACAGCATATGCTACTCCGATAGGGATTGTATCTAGTGTCAGGGAAAGAAAGTAAAACGCCAAGCAGTATCCAACAACTACAATCACCGATGGCCAAAACTTTGTGAAGCCATCTGAAGACTTAAGGAAAGATGTTGCAGTGACTTCAGATAATATAGCCAGTGTCAAGTATAGCCACTTAGACAAATTAACAGCCTCAGCAGGTGGTCATCTGACCATCTTGTGTGGAGTCATCTTCATTCCAATCTAGTTCCCAACTGTTGCTGGACGTGTAGACACTTGCTGTATCACCAACATAATATTGGTTGGTTATCTCAATCTCAAATGTATAACACCCATCCTCGCCGTAGAAATCCTCTTTCTGTAGATACTCTGTGCTTTGATCGTTTAATGCAGTGCCTGGCATGCCTAACCATCCATTCGCCTTACCAGTTTGAGTGCCAGAGAAAGTACTCGACCATGAGGCATCTAGACCACTCACAGTAACAGTTGGCATTGTGTATGCAATACTAGTGCCTTCTTTGATTGTCATCGTGAAAGTATAATCTGAAGTAACCGCAATTAAACCAAGATTATCTAGCGTGTGGCCACCACCGTCCTGAGCTCTTTCAGTTGGAGAAAACAAACCAACTATTGCTTCGATTGTAACCCCGTCTGTGTAGGTATATGTTTCAGTTTGTCCATCCGAACCTTGCCTATTTCCAGTTTTTAGGACTTTAGAAATCCGAGTTCCAGAATCAAGGACTTCTCTGGTGGTGAAATCTGGATCAATATCTGCAGTAATTCTCTGACCGTCAGAAGATTCTACTTCTATAGAGTATTCTTTAATCACGTTAGCCGTGTAGTCTAAGGAATTGCCTTGGAATATTGATGATAAAGATACGTCAAAACTTGCTCGGTCATTATTCATAGACTTGGAACCAGACCAAACCTGCTCATCATCAACAAAGATTTTTGCGTCTGCTTCAGAGAAACTTCCTCTGACGACGAACGATATCGTGTCCTGATTTTCATCAATGGAAATTTCTGTTACCGCCATTGATGCGTTGGTTGGAACTATCATTATCGCAGCATAAGGACCCACAGCAATAATGAATGCTAGTGCCACAGATATTCCTGTCTTAATTGGTGAAATACCTCCAGTCATTCTTTGTGATTGAATGATAGAACCGATACCTAACGCTAGGACAACTAACACGACTATTAGTCCAAAACCTCCGCCTTGAAGTGAGAAAATTGCTCCAAGAACGATTATTATCCATCCAGCAAGATTGAGAATCATCGGGATATCTGGTCCATCCGGGTCACTAGAGCTAGATTTTTTACTTTTTACCGCTTGAAATTGGGGTTTGGTATCAGCCTTGGTCAGAAGCCCATCTGTTGCTGATTTTTTGACGGGTTTTGGTTCCGTTTTTCCTGTCTTATCCTCGGTTGGTGAGGCTGTCTTTGCCTTGTCCAGTAGTCCACTCATAGGTCGTCCCCAAGTTATTGGACTACTAGTTTAAGTTATGAATTAAACGCATTCAAGTATCGAAAACACGAGTTTTATTCTGATAATGCTGACTTCACAGACCCGGAGCAGACTCTCGCCACTCCTCTTCTTCATCATCTATGTTGATGAAGCGGCGGCCAGCAACTGCTGCTGCGAGTGCAATCATGGAGAGTGCGGGAATAATTTCGAATCCTGGCAAGTAAATTCCTCTAACGTAAACTGTGATCATTTGTGATTCGGTGATACATCCACCGTTATTGCAGGCAAACTCTGATTCAGCATAGAAATCCAATACGTGATATGCGTCACTCCAGCCCTGCGTCTTTGGAGTTCTAACTTTAACCTCAACACTTGCTGGAGTTGGAGTAGCATCTACTTGCTTCTTTACGGCAGGGAGAGTGATAGTAAATCCTGACTCTTCTAGGGTCTTTCGATAGGTGTCAGTCACCCCTACCTTCATGAAATCGATTTGATTCCCGAGGTTGTATACTTTGAATTCAAATATCTTATCGGTCTTTGGCATTAGTTGAACGAAAGGCTCAGTGGCTTCTACCTGCACAAGTGAATATTGCATCACGTTAACAATCATGTTGTTATTAGAGGAAGCCGAGTTTGCCGGTGGGAAACCATTGATTTCTTGCACCGTTGCTGAAACAGATAGTGTTCTAGCATCCATCCTCATGTATGGTGTCGCTCTCACGGAAACTTGGAAGTCGACAGAATCGCCCGCACCAACATACATGTCACCGGGGGCTGCTGTAGCAAGTCCATCTGCTTGAACATTGATGCTGATTTTTTCCTGGTATGCGGTAGGATTGGTTGCAGTGCAGGTGGTAAAACCGGAGTAAGTTGAACCTGGTTTTACTTCGACGTTAATATTTGATGGAGCACAAGTTACGGAAATAGCCGCTGTTGGAGTTGGATTTTGTGCAGCAGCGGGTGCTGCTACAGCAAGCATCGAAAATATATACAAAACTAAGAGGAACGAAGCACGCTTTACAGTTGACACAGTCTCACCTAACATATCTCCGAGTTATGTGACCCTCATAACCATTTTGGGAATATGGCCAATATTAGGCCGTAAATTAGGTAATGGTTTTGGTGGGCCCGAAGGGATTTGAACCCTTGACCGCCCGGTTATGAGCCGGGTGCTCTAACCAACTAAGCTACAGGCCCGTATCCTTACCGTCAAGACGGTAAGTCATAAAATGTTCCAACTAACTAAATTGAGAAAGGGAAGACTGGCTTGGCTTAATCCATTCTCTGACGGCCATTTCTGCCTCATCTCGGATTGACTCGGGAACAAATACCATCGCCCGCTCATTTGGCAATGCTAAGGAGCGAATCATGGCTGAATGCTCAGATGCGTCACGTCCATCCTCGAGAATAATTCCTTGCTCATATGGCATGTAGCCACGCTTAGATATTCTTGCGTAGAGGACATTAATTTTGGCATCATAACCACGCTCAGTAACGAATTTTTCCAACCGCTCTTTGACCTGCTGAACCATATTGATATCCAATGTTTCGATTCGCAAGGATTTGTGGAAATCTCTGCGTGACAGCAGCTTGCTAGCATAGAGTGATAACATCTCATCGTCATGTCTGGACCAATCATCTAGCACCACCTTGATATGAGAATCTGTAAGTTCGGCATACTCAGACGGTTGAAGGGCGTCATTCACCAGCATGTTAGTTAGTTTGCTGTCCAGTTCCAACTGACCCTCACCGGCAAGAACCTTGGCTCTTGACAGCATCCCAACTAGGTAATTCTGCGTCAGCATGTTGACTTTATGAAAATACACTTGGTTGTACATGTGATACCTAGTTACCAGATAAGCCTCAACTGCCGGTAAGCCCCAATTTTTGACATGGAAATGGCCGTCATCACCAATTCTGAGCGCCCTAAATACCCTGTCAATATCAAAGCCGCCAATTTGAGCGCCTGTGTTTGCCTGATCTCTAACCAAATAATCCATTCTGTCCACATCCAGTTGTGAGGCGACAATCTCTTTCATGAAATGTGGAATTGCTTGACCGGCAAACTCATCCTTACCATCCATTATAGCAAACAGTCGGCCTAATCGGCCTTCGCCAAGGATTTCTCTGACAACACCACCAATCTCAGTTTCTGTCGATTCTAATAACAATCGGCCCCAGTGCTCATGAGAGTAAAATGTCGCAAAGACTCTAGGTGTTTCCAGTAGGTGGGAGTATGGTGGATGACCAATATCATGTAGTAAGGCCGCTAATTGAACGAGTTCCGCATCATCATCGTCAATCATGCCGGGTTGAACTTCTTGTATGAGTTCAGTCAGTTTTTTGGCGAGGTGATATGCTCCAAGAGAGTGAGAAAAACGATTGTGATTTGCGGCAGGAAAGACATACTCACAAGTAGACAGTTGTTGTATCGAACGCAACCGTTGGAATTCCTTAGTATCAATGATACGAGCGTGATGAAATGGCACAAGTATATCCTTGTGAATTTCGTCTCTTATGACTCGCTCTCGCATTCCATCCCCGTAACTCCCTCGGATTAATGCTTAAAAAGGCCGCGTAAGATATGATTAATTCTTAGAAACATGACTAAATGGCTGTTTGAATACCACTCAGCATGGCGGATGTGCTGAAGAGCATAATGAACAGAATTACCGATGACGACCCGGCAACCAGAGGTCAGCAACTATGGGTCATGTTTACACTAGCGATATTTTTGGTTGCCATATTAAATTACTACGCCATGGTCAGAGAACCTGACATTATTGAGATGAAAGACCTAATTGAATACAAAAATGAGGTTGTCAAAGTTGAAGGTGAAATCATTTCATGGCGTGAGGATCCGTGGAATTCTGGTGACTGGGAAACTCACGTGATTGTTAGTGATGGCACGGATGTGGTCGAGGCCAGATGGAGTAGACCTGCGGAAATCCCGCCAATTGGCACCAATGTCGTAATAACCGGTAAAGTCATGGAATTTGAAGGTAATATCTACATGACAGCAGTAGGCTCCGGAGCAATGGAGTGGGATGAAGAGGACTTACCTGATATTGTTAGACTATCAATTCTAGATGTTGCACTTGACCCGGAGCAATATGTGGATGAGATAATCACCCTTACCGGCTACATTGGTGAGTCAATTCCACCAGATGAAATGTTCATTTCAGCAGACTTACGTGATCACCCATCGTATGGCAATGCTGAGCACCAAATCAAACTCAATATCAGGTCAAAAGTTGGTAGTTGGATTGAATCATCATCCAAAGTACAAGTTACTGGGACAATTTCCTACAACCAGCGTGATATGAACTGGGTAATGTCGGTGCAAGGGCCTGAGATATTAGTTGATCGAAACCATCCCGTGGACATTATTAGACTAAACTGGGGTGAAGAATCAACTTGGAGTTATCAGTCAGGTAATCTTGTTGAAATTGCAGGATATGTTACAATCGGCGAACAATGGCAACTGCGAGGACCAGGTGGGGTTATGATTTGCCTGAAACCCAGTTCGAGTGATATTGCCGAACACGCAAACAGTTCCTTGCACAATGAGTTCCGGGATGTTCAAGGTCGTCTGATGTGGTCGGAAGCGGACTCTAGCTGGTGTGTTGATTCAAGTGAGGGAACACCAACCGGGAACTTAATTAATTCAGAGGATATGATTGACTTGCTAGCATTACTATCGGGTGACCCAATCCGCCTTATCGAAGAACCCGATACTAGATACACCATCAACGCCTTTGTTAGATACGCTATCGAGCCTAGTGTCCAGGATGTCAGTGGATGGTTAGTAGACAAGATTGATTATCGTGGTCAGACAAGGATATACGCTACTTTCCCAGCCCAAACCTCAACTCAGTGGATTGAGGCTGGACAAGCAATCACCGCAAACGTCTCAGTGACTTGGGATGACACCAATATGGCAATTCGCCTGCTGATTCATGATTACCAGTTAGGTGACGCCCCCGAACCTAAAAATTTGCTTTGGGACGAAGGTGCATCACAATGGGGCTACTCCAGAAGTCAAGTGGTCAACATCCCCGGAATAGCAGTTGAAGACGATGCTGGCGACTGGTGGTTACAGCGCGACGGGACCAATCAAAGCATCAGGCTATCACCGAACAACAACACAATCATTGGTATCGATAGTTTTCACAGCGGCTACTCTCATACTTGGAACGGTAGACTGATGGAAGTTCAGGATTCCGAGTTAGTGGCAACTGTTTACCACTTGATTAACGCAGATGTAGTCGATACTGATGGCGATGGGCTTTCTGATAATTTAGAATCATTATATGGAACAAATCCATACAACCCTGATACCGATGGTGACGGGATAACTGACAGAGAGGACAATGATACATACCCCGACTATTGAGGAATTACAATGTTGGAGGCTTATTTCCTTGATCTTGGGTGGCTATTGTTCGCTCTGTTTTTCGGGGTTGCAATGGGCTCATTGACAGGTTTGATTCCCGGATTTCACGTCAATAATGTTGCATTAATTCTGCTCGCCTTATCACCGGTTTTCCTCGGTTGGGGTATTCCTCTTTCAGCGGTTGCAGCAATTATTGTCTCTACCGGAACAGTGCACACCTTCCTCAACTACATTCCGTCTGCTTTACTTGGTGCGCCAGATGGGGACACAGCACTATCACTCCTTCCAGGCCATCGAATGCTACTTTCAGGCAATGCTCCGCGCGGTGTTGCATGGTCCGCTAGAGGATCGCAGCTGGGATTATTTCTGTCGCTTCCGCTAATTATTGTTGCGAGAATTGCTTTTGGCGACGAACTAGGTTGGTATGACTATCTGCGGAATATCATTTTCTTCTTGTTGCTTGGAATCTCATTTTTACTGTTAGCAACTGAAACAACTCGTCTGGACTGGCCAAAGTGGATGCAAAAATTATCCATGAACAAATTGGCAACGGATAGCAGATTTGCTGGTTTCATTGCCGCCACTGGCTTTTTCTTGCTATCTGGTTTCTATGGCTGGGCGGTATTCAGCCTTCCGGCACGCTCACCTGTTGGCATACCCGATGC
>DUJJ01000164.1:0-3261 GCA_013329865.1 Candidatus Poseidoniaceae archaeon | reverse complement strand
TACGCAACAACCTCCCACATCCCTCCGCAAAACGAGGACTGGACATTGCCACCGGCTAAGCCCTTGCTTGTGCCCTGTTTTTGGTCTGGAGTTGCGGGTGCCTCAATGGGGGTATTACCCGGTATGACCGCATCTCAAGCTACCGTCTTGGTCATGGGCGGTAGAAATGTTGCGGCCAAAGTTCAGGGCAAGGAAGGCTTTGGTATGGATTGGGAAACTCGCAGATTAACCGAAATGACTGATGAAGAGTTACTCGAAATTGCCCTGTCTGAAGCAGAAGGAGGCGTTGAAGGTCCACAAACTAAGCAGGACTTAGAGGTAATTGCAATTCTATCTGCAGTTAACACCGCAGTAACGGTGATGGTTTTGGGCTTCCTATACATAATCGGTAGGTCTAGGTCGGGTGCAACTCTTGCGCTAAAGATGATGTATCCAATTGATACATGGTCTTCGGCTGAACCAACTGCCGATTTTGTCAGGCTGATTGCAGTCACGGTTGCTGCTGGTTTGATGGCGATGCCGATTATGCGTGTCGTTGGCAAGGGTATGCTTCGACTGCATGCTGCAATACCATTACAACAGATGGTCATGGGTGTAATCATATTTGTTAGTGCATTAGTTTGGTTTACTACCGGTTTTATTGGGATTGGAGTGCTCATAATCGGGACAATTCTTGGATTGATTCCTCCAAGGGTGGGTATCCGTCGAAGTCACGGCATGGGTATAATCATTGTACCCATCATGATATACACATTCTCCCAAGCACAGGATGCATTTGGTTTCCTGTGATTTGAAACATAAATTATGATAAACCACATCGAAACATCACGGAGAGGAAGAAATGATTGCTAGACGATACCCCATTATTCTAATCACTATACTACTGTGCTCATATGCAGCACCAACCCTTGACAATCTGACCCTGTCCGAAGTTGAAAACTCCTCAAAAACATCCAGCCGTTCTGTTGCCTGTAGCGCTGATGTATGTATCTCAGAAGTTCTCGTTAATGCCTACGGGGCAGAAACCGGGGCGGTTGGTCAAAATGACTGGACCAGCGGCGAATGGGTTGAATTACACAATCATGGCACATCATTAGTTGACCTATCAACATGGGCGCTCGAAGACCATTACAATCGCCCCCTAAGTATGACTACAAACCATGTTGTTTACCCTTCAAGTGCTACCAATCTTGAAGTTGCCCCGGGTGATTTCATTGTCTTAGCAAGAAATGGTGATGGTGGTTCATGCGGTTTTTGTCTCAAGAATTCAAACGGCATGGTGAATTTGAAGGACGCAACTGGTAGCCTAGTGCACACAATATCTTGGACATCCTCACCAACCGAAGGTACTTCATTGGTTGAAGATGCCAGTGATCCAGCTGCAGATTGGGTTGAATCTGCAACATTATCGCCCGGAGAAGCAAACCAAGGTGGGACACCGGTTGGGCCGACCTACTTCTCGGGTGACATAATAATCTCTGAGGTAATGGCTGATGCATTCCCAAGTTATGATAATGCCAGTTATCCAGGTGGTGAGTGGGTTGAAATATTCAATCAGGGAAACACCGTAATTGACTTGACCGGTTACTACATTTCTGATGCCGCAGGAAACATTATTGAAATGGACGAAGACCATTTGATAGGCTATTCTGCCAACTCAGACTCGTTGCTGATGAGTCCCGGAGCGACACGCATAGTGGCCGTGAATGGTTCAACTAGCAGCGGCGTGTTAAACAATGCAGTCGAAAAATTACGGGTTCACTGGCCTAACGGAACCATTGGCGATGAGGTCAATTGGACTACGAACGAACCCGGCTTCTCATTATCGCGAGTTACTGGTAGCGATGCGATGTTTATCTCCGCCTATCCAACCATAAATTCAACCAATATGGATAGAATGCAAAATTTGCCAACTATGGCCACTGATTTGTTCATTACTGAATACCTACCATCCACTAACACAACCGGCAACTTTCCAAACGGCAAATGGATTGAGATAACCAATAATGGAACAACAACGGTGGATGTTGCTGGATACTCGATAACCAACGGCAAGGGAGAAATTTTGATTTTTGACCCAGCAACCATGGTATTCAATCAAACACACTCCGGAATAACCGAGGTAAATAGCGGAGAACGCCGGTTGGTTGTCATGTCAAATAATTTTGACTTGCATGATTATTACGAACATCTAGTAATGCATGACAATCTAGGTAATGTAGTAGATTCTGCCTGGCACAGTAATTACTTCGGAGACAATGTTTCAATGGTTCGTGATTATGATGCCATGGGAGCGGCTTGGCTACCATCAAACTGGCTGACTCCTGGGGAGCCAGAACCCGGTATCGAGCCATATGTTGCAGTTGACATTATTTTCACCGAGGTATTACCGGATAGCTTCGGCTCAGACACTCAATCATGGCCCAACGGCGAGTGGCTAGAATTATTCAATAATGACACTACGGCTGTTGACCTTACTGGGTGGAAACTCAAGGCGTCAAACAGTAGGAGTTTTACCATCGGTGCTCACAACTTGCCCCTACAGTCAGATGCAATTATTCAACCCGGAGAAATTGCCCTGATAGCCTTGAACGGGACGAATTCATTCTATCTCAAGCAAAGCACAGATATCATCACACTTACTGATGCAAACGCCGGAATCGTAGATAGTGTTGGCTGGAATCATTCATCCGAAAACATCTCGTTAGTCGCCCCGGGAAGCAGCCACGCAGGATATACAACTAGCAACCCTGCTGGCGTAACTGGTTGGGTCGAACCTGCATGGTCAACGCCGGGGGAATTAAATCCTGTTTGGCCATTGTATGAGGAAAGTAACGAATTAGTGCTTACAGAGTATATGGGCTGGTGCGATGCCAACGGCAACAATTACGGTGATTGGATTGAAGTTTACAATAACGATAGCACTAGCATCAATCTATCTCGCTGGCGGATAGATACCGACAACCAACGTTTCTTTATTACTCAACTTGGACAAAACAATGTTCAGGATCAAAACCTGATAGCCGTCAACCAAACCCTCTCAACAGTGCTGAATCCTGGAGAATACGCACTCATCAGTTTGCCGCGCTCAATACTAATGCCTATTGACGTAATTAAGCTATACAATCCGGACGGTATGACAATCTCTGCAGCCAATAGCCACGGTGATGGTATAGATCCTAACAGTTGTGACTCATGGATTTCTGATGACGGTGAGAACTGGTTCTCTGCAGCATATCCAACCCCCGGTGCGGCTAACGT
>DUJJ01000047.1:586-6441 GCA_013329865.1 Candidatus Poseidoniaceae archaeon | reverse complement strand
TATTGAGTCTCTCCCAACCAGGTCATGTTTGCCACATTACCTAGTATGGCTGTTATAGCGTTGATTTGACGATCTTCATTAGTTTCGGTTAGCAGGTCATTCACTTGTTGTAGGTAACTACCGTCGCTGAAAGTTGCCCTTGCTGGTTCGGCGTCAAACGTTCCGACAAAGGCGGAAACTCTGATTTTTCCTGCAGGGGCTAAGTAAGACCATTCACCGTTCTCATCTGCGTCGGTAAAGCCTATTGGCACCCAATATGTTGACTCGTCAGTGTCTACAGGGCCTTCACCAGAAAATGCATCACGCTCTATTAGCAACCTAACATTCGGCAGCGGCTCAGCATTGTCGCTAAGGGTAACTGAGCCAGTAATCTCGGCACCCGAGTAATACTTCAGAATTTTAACCCTACCGTTCGGGTCAAAGGTGCTATTGGTATCTTCATCATACCAATTAGCAATGACAAAATGATTCATCATAGCACCAGGTAATGGTGGTGCTTGCTGAAGAATCGAACCTGGGCTACCGCCTTGTCCAAATCTCTGTGCTGGCTGTGGATTGGAAAATGCAGTATCTAAGCCGAGAGATGATGCACCGTAACCAACATATGCTCGTGACAGCATGGTTTCAAAGAACTCAGGGTGGTGATCCACTCTGACATCTTGGACCTGTAGTGGTTCAATATCTAAACCAGCCTGCTGATCCAAGAAGTCGTTGGTCATTGATTCATCAACCTCCTCACGAGTCATCTCAAAGTTCCTGTCACCGCGCGATGTTTCGTAAATCTCGCTCATAAATGTGCCAATGTCTTGACCGCTGAGAATGGTTGGAGCGCCAAATATACCCATTGGTTGACCGAAATTATAGTCATAATCTGCTGTGTATCTGCCGGCCTTTGGATATAGCCTATTATCAATCGCAAAATAGCGAATTTCGTGGTCACGCGCTATGGTGTCACCGGGCAGACCGTCATAATCCTGAACGATGTAATAGTTTTCCATACCGATCAGGTCATCATACAAATCGACTATATCAGAATCTGACATAACATCGTTTAACAATTGAACTGTCATTGCCAGTCTAGTATTGTGGCGGTGAATGTGGGTGGATACGGAGTCGAACTCTTCTCTTAAATCGCTGGTGTAGAAATAATCACCAAATATGTAATGTGTGGTTTCATATTGGGTTTCTTGACCAGACCTCACGTTGTTATTGAATGTGATATTAGCGTCATCAAAGTCAAACCAGTCACCGTCAACGCATGAAGTAGATTCCTCTGGGTCACACAACAATCTTTGGCCATCTTGGTAGATGCGGTAATACAATGTTTCTGTATCAGCAATTCCACCGTCTCTGTGATAACCTGTTGCCATCACGTTGCGGCTGTTTTGTTGTACTTGTGATGCTTCATTAGTCTGAATTACGGTAAATGAGTATTCATCAATTAGTTGCTTCATCTTATCGAAATCTTGCTCCTCCTGAATGGTTACAAATAGGGCAATTTGTTCTGGAGACATGTCTGAGTTTTCGACGACATTACTGAAGCCATTAGTTAGTTGGTAGTCCCCTGTGTTGATTTGGTTGTAGCGTAAATCGCCGGTGGCTAGTTGCCAGATGAACATTGATACTAAATCGGTCTGGGACCTGGCGAGCAGCATATTTCCAGTGGCTGGTATTCCAGACTGGAAGTTGTCGGAGACAGATGGATGTTCTCCAGTGTCTAGGGCTTGGAAACCATAGTCCCACCATGAAACGAATGCGGGTCGTTCAGAGTATGGCATTTGAGCGTCTTGCTCTGACAGCCAATCATAGGCTTTGTTCCATCCTTCATCATTGAATCCTGAGCCAAACGATCCCAGATACCAATTTCCAGAATAAGCACTACTATCTAGAACCGAGAATCCAGCGAGTTCCCATCGTAGCGCATCGGGTATTAGGTTGTAAATATCCTCGTCAATTTCGCCCTCTGAGACATCTGAGCCCGGTATAGCAGAATCCAATCCGTAGGTGAACTGCTGACCACAAAGTAAGACAATGATTAGTAGAATTGCTGAAAACGATGGAGTGCGCCAAACTGCTCTGCGAGCACCGGCAATTCTATCTGCAGGTGTCCTAATTCCAAACTTTTTCCACGTGCGAACCAAGCCACTCCAATTTGCCTTATCCCACAGGGCAACTATACCCCATGCACCCAAAACTGCAACGGCTGGTGTTGCATTAAACATAAACCTCGCAGCGGTCCAAGACATGTAGCTTGCAGTGAAAATCCATATTCCGAAGAACAGGTGGGATTGATTTTTGTTTCTGAAAGTTGAGTAGAGTGAATAGAATCCCATGCTTAGCGCCAATACTAAGACGATTGGGCCGAGTTGAGCAAACAACTGACCCCTATCCGGTGCGTTTGCCTCAGCAACAGTGCCGAAAATTTTGGTCTTGGTAAAGTATCCACTACCAGTAAACAAAACATCCCATGCATTGCTTATCTCTAGTTGCTTTAAGACAAACAATACGGTAAAGAACACAACTGCTGCAGCAAATAGAGTTCCCAATACAAGCAGCCATGGCTTATCACGGAATCCTGTGGTAACATATGAGATAGCCATAGTGAAACCAAGAACAAACAGGAACGGTTGAAGACCGGTTCCGTCTAAAACAAGGGCAAGTTGTGGGTGACCGTAAAATGGCAAAGCCATCAATAAGTTAGAGAAAAGCATTGCCAAGAAGAGCGCGTTGATGGTTGTTGAGTCCTTCCTTCTGAACATATTGAGTGCCACTTGGACAAAATATGCTAAGAACAGAATACTTGGACCAACAATAAATCCCTTCCAAGCTAATGAAGTTACACCAAATGAAACTCCTGCCAATACGGCGAACGACATAGCGGCCCGCTTTTCATTAGCGACAATCGAAAAAGATCGCAAAATCGAGGATATCTTAGGTGACGTAGATTTGGTCAGTCGTTCGTTTCCGGAATGCTTGATGGCTTTGAACCAAAACATGAATCCCATCGATATGAACAGCATTACGAATGCATCGTGATCGGCTAAGGCCCAAGTTGAATGGGAAACGTGGGCTGGCATGAAAGCAATTAGCCACGCAGCGACAACCCCAGTTGCATTGCCAAAATTGTCTTTGGCAATCGATGCTATTGGGAAAACTGTCAAAGCACCATAGATTGCAGGTAATCCTAGTATCGCAAACCAAACCGCATCATCACCGAGCATTGGCTCTAAGGCCATTGATGCTAAAGCGATAGACCAAGTGAACAGTGGTGGACGTGGATTAACCCCACCAAGAGGATATGAACGGTCTGCATCAAATATCAAATGTGCATTATTAGCCAAGATGTAATCGACTACCCGCTTCATGTACCAGGGGTCTGAGCCCCCAGTCATATCCCAATTACCAGTACCGAATGCATTCATTGAAGGGACTATGTACCACTGAACCCTGATGACTAGGCCAAAAAAGAAAGCTGCACCAATCATCAGACTAGCCCAATGTGCATTCCAAAACTTTCGCGCACCACTGTACTCGTGATCGTCTAGGTTAGACCAGCCACCATACTTTTCATGGGTTGAAATCATGTAGATTCCAACACAGATAAAAAATGTGAAGCCGAGCCAGATTAATGCTCCCCAAGTGCCTTCTAATTGTTCTGCCTCCCACATGCCGGATTCATACCACGATGAAACGAGGTAAAGTAGCCACATTGAGCCGATAAACATTGAGCGAGTATACCATCTCTCAGCGGCCATACCAGCAACAATCATCGCCACAACACCGGTGAAGAACGCACCCCAGAAGCCAAAGTGACCGTGATATCCATCAACATAAATGATGCCAAGTTTATCAGCCATTGAAACTGATTCAAAGTGATATAGACTTCCCACATGGGCTAAAATCCAAACAACTGAGGCTATCTGCAGCGGCAGGGTTGCGGAATTATAACCACCATTATGGGGTGCAATTTTACCAAACCAGCCTTCTTCATTGGCTGGATTCAAAATACCACGTGTTACCACAGATACCAGTATTCCAAGGGCAACAAATATTGTCAAGTAACTGAAGAAGATGTAGCCTAGGGCTTGGCGTTGATAATCCAAGGCCTGTGGTATGATATCGTCTCCAATCTTGTAGCTAGGGTCCAAAGTAGTGTTGTAGTGTCCTACTGCAATCATGCCGACATTGATACCTACCATAGCAAAAGTTAGGATTGTTGCAATCTCATGTCGACCTCTAGAGTCAAAGAAAAAGACTCCAAAGGCAACCACGAGAAATTGCAGTGCGGTAAACGCACCAAAATCGGTAAGGTTAACGATCGCTTGATGACCTATCATTACTGCACCGAGAGTGGCAAGGGAAAGTGCGGAGGAAGAGAGTTTAACCGCACCGTTTTCCTTGAGAACTCTAGGAGTTATTCCCAAGATTGCACCAACTGCAACGATTAGCAGCGGTGTAAGGTTGTTCAGCTCAAGATCGAAGTCAATTCCTGCGACCATTATTGCAGCGATTGCCAGCATGACTGCTAGTGGGGCCATAAGCCATCCTAGCATGGGTGCTGGAGAGTTTCGCAGTGTCAATGTTTTCTCTTCCATTTGTGTATCCCTCATCGGTATTTCGCAACAGCCTAAAGGCTGGAGCAGGTTGGCCACTCTAGGTCCTCTTTTAACAGTGACGCCTTATTAAGTGACAGATATTCTCGCAGTAAGCGTTTTAGCCGCAATATTTTGGCTCTTAATTTACAGTGCTTTACCGCCGATGTCTGTGCGGTAAAAACTGCCCTCTAGGTGTATTGTGCTAATCAAATCGTACGCCAGTTTAGCAGCACTATTCAGATTGTCTGCCATAGCACTACAAGACAACACTCTCCCACCGCTTGACAGCACTCCATCAGAATCCAGTTTTACCCCAGCAAAATTGACCCAACTTGAGTCCATCTCGACGTTTGGAACAGTTAACTCAAGCCCGGTTATTGTCCGGTCCTTGATCGGCTTACTCGGGTATCCTTCAGACGCTAACACAATAGTGAGGGCATGTGCTTGATGAAATTGAACATCAATCTGACTTAATTGGTCACGAGATGTTTTACTTAACACTTCAAACAAATCAGTTTCAATTAGCGGTAGCGTAATCTGGCATTCCGGATCGCCAAATCTAACATTGAATTCAACTACATTGGGGTCACCAGAATCTGTTATCATTAGACCCACATACAATACTCCACGATATGGAATACTCAGACTCGACAAATATTCAAACATCGGCTTTACAATTCTAGCGACGACTTTGCGATGCACTGATTCAGTAACCACCGGAGCCGGGCAATAAGCACCCATTCCACCGGTGTTTGGCCCATTATCTCCATCATATGCTCGCTTGTGGTCCTGACTCGGTGGTAAGCATACAAAATCGGAACCGTCCATCACCACCAACATACTAGCCTCCTCACCGGGAAGAAATTCCTCAAGTAACACTTTGCCGTCTGAAGCGATTGATTCAGCAATGAACACCCTTGCTTCATCAAAGTCAGACGTGACAACAACGCCCTTACCGCCTGCAAGCACATCACGCTTAATCACCCAAGGATCACTGGAATAGTCATTTAGCGCAGTGTCAATATCAGACCCAGCATCAAGGATTTGAAAATCTGCAGTTGGTATTCCAACCTTGCGCATAATCTGCTTTGCAAATAGTTTGGAACCTTCCAATCGGGCAAGAGCAGCAATTGGTCCAAAACATGGGATGTCGTGTTTTTCGAGCACATCGGCTAAACCGTCACACAGTGGAGCCTCAGGTCCAACAACCACCAAATCAATCGAATTAAGCCGGCAGAAATCGGTCACAACTGAATTATC
>DUJJ01000047.1:0-235 GCA_013329865.1 Candidatus Poseidoniaceae archaeon | reverse complement strand
CTAAATTTAATTCAACATTAGTAGCAATAATACTAGTTCCTGCATTACCCGGGCTGCAATACAATTCTTGGACTTGAGGCGATTGGCGTAATCCTAGACACAATGAGTGCTCTCGACCGCCACCACCAATGACAAGCACCCGGTTACCGCCCATGCTTACTTGTCAAGCAATGCGATTGATAATCTATTTTATCATCACTAACAGAGCGAATTATGAAATGTTAAGTGCTTTCAA
>DUJJ01000198.1:4239-5083 GCA_013329865.1 Candidatus Poseidoniaceae archaeon | reverse complement strand
AATCGGGCTAAGCATGCGGGTGAAATACTGGATAGTGTCGAAATCTATGCGACTCTCAGTGAATCAATAAGAGATTGTGGGTTGGTTGTGGGGACGTCAGGTAAGCGCGAAGTTGGGACCAAAACCTCGTTTAGACACTATTGCTTTCCTTGGGAATTATCAGAGAGGTTTGCACAATATAGTGGTAAGATTGCACTAATATTTGGTGGCGAGGGGATGGGTCTGTCAACTACGGATTTACAGTCTTGTGACTTTTTAACTACACTTCCAACATGGGAAGGATATCCAATAGCTAATTTGTCACACTCAATCAACGCCTTTCTATATCAACTACATTCCGATAGAGTCAAGCAACAGCAGGGTAATGACGCTGGGTTACCCAATATTGTTCCGATGGATAAATCCATATCGCCTCAATTGCGTGAAACATTTCTCAAGGCGGTCGACGATTTTAGCGCAGCCTGTCTTGGTAATGCTGAAAGAAAATCTAGCATCAAAAATTCATTAACTCGAATGGTTATGATGTCGGCACCGACAGAGGATGAGGTTACCAGATTAATTGGTGGACTGATCGATGCGACCACTTCGCTGCAGTTCGCAAATAATGATGAAAACTGGAAAAAAGATCGGCGGCGGAGAATCGAGTAGATTACTTGTGCCAACTAGCCCGTGATTTGGGAGTTTCCCAGACATGCATGGCAACTAATCTCAACTTATTGCCATATGTTGAGGTTATATGAGGCTCAACTTGATCAAATGCCCACTTAGCAAAATTTTCAGCTGTTGGGATAAAATCTACCACAACCGTTCTGTGTTCATTACCCATATGCTCTAATGCTTTTCT
>DUJJ01000198.1:0-3845 GCA_013329865.1 Candidatus Poseidoniaceae archaeon | reverse complement strand
CGCATCAGAATTTTACTTATATCCGAGAAATCCATCAACATACCTTCATCAGATACGCCAGTCACCTCGACGACATCACCCTCAATCTCCGCTTCAAAACGATATCTATGTCCATGTAGGTGACGACACTTACTTTTGTGATTAGGAACTCTATGACCTGTGTCTGTTTCAACATATCGTCTTATTTTGGTAACCACTTATTTATTCCTCCTTGAAAATTAATGCTGCTGAATTAATGCAATATCGTTCTCCACCATGTTCCCGGGGACCATCCTCAAACACGTGTCCAAGATGAGCGTCGCACTTTGAGCATTTTACCTCTACTCGGACCATCCCATGGGTATAATCCGCAACTCGCAGTATTTGTGCAGCTTTGTGTTCGGTGTGGAAGGCGGGCCAGCCGCATCCTGAGTTATATTTGCCAACCGAAGTAAATAGCAGGTGATTACAACATACACAGTAATAGTTTCCTTTGATGAAATGTTTGTCATAAAGTCCAGTAAAGGCCCGTTCTGTAGCACCATTTCGGGTAACTTGGTATTGCATATCAGTTAATTTTTCACGGTAAACCTTGTCCATATATTCGGCTTCAATTGACTTTGCGTGAGTTAATACACTCTCCCAATCTTCTTGGTAAGTAACTGGATCCTTTCTGCCAATCGCATCAAAGGCTAAGATGCGCTCAATATCTGAACCAGTTTTTCCCGAACTCCTACCATCTTCATCTGGTTCATATGAAGTATTAGTATTAGCAAACACTTGGTTAAAGTCAAGACCTAACTTATCACAGGAAATAATTGCATCTTTTAGTATGCTAATCTTATCACCATCTATGTATGGTAGGTCCAACCCTACCATCTCACTGTCCCAATTTCCAACCTCAAATGCATCGTTTAATTTTTGATAGAATTCTGGTCGACAATCAGGGTAGATTGCGTGGTCACCAGAATGGACGCCTAATGATATTGAAACTTTACAGTCCAATTTAGTGCTTAAACTGAGAGCATAACCGTATATAATCGACGCAAAAATTGCATTTCTATTTGGTACTACTGTTGATTTCATTTGGGATTCTTCATAATGTCCTTGAGGGACTTTATCAGCTGAGGTTAATGAACCGCTAAATGTCGACATAATCGAGGACAAATCTACAACACTGTGAGTTACATCATATCCTTGTTTGGCGAGGTATTCGATGTTCATTTGTGCCCGACTTAGTTCAATTAGGTGTTTCTGTCCGTAATTGAATCCGATTGTATAAACTGTCTTACCGTTCCGAAGTAGTCTGAGAAGCAGGGAGGTAGAATCCATTCCGCCACTGAATGCCATAACTGCAATATCCATCAGTCTATCCCCATCCATTTATGAGTCTGTAGTGATAATCTCCAGTTTGGGTGGTTTTTGACTACCGCTTCAGTCTGGGCAAAATTTTTGCCGTTCCATTCAACTGATTCCGAATCAAGATAACATGGTTGCAAGTACAAGTTTGTAAATCCATCTATTAAGTCATCATACATTGATAAATCTTGTCCGACGTAGACACATTTTAGTTCGTCCCCAGTTCTCTGTTTTATTCTGGCGCTAGGATATAGTTGGTCTTTTGGAGATACACAAATCCAATCAATAAGTCCCTCTTCAATGGGAATAGTTCCGTTGGTTTCAATCGATATGTGATATCCGTTCTGTTTTAATAGCCGCTGTATTGGCCACAGGTTGTTAATCATCGGTTCGCCACCGGTAAATATTACGTTCTTACATTCATATTTTGTTACCTGGTCGATAATGGCTTTACAAGTCATAGTTTCATATGTTAGAAAATCTGTGTCGCACCACTCGCACCTAAGGTTACAGTTACCGAATCTAATGAAGACATGCGGTATTCCTGCCCTGAACCCTTCTCCTTGAACTGAGTGGAAAATCTCAACAACGTCATATCGATACTCTAAATCTGACTTAACATCAGAAATCGTCCGTTGTATGACACTACTAGACATATTATCACTTCAGTTATTGATTAGTTGGAACAGTTCCTGTCTTGCCTCAGCTTTGTCAAAGAAAACACCCCGCATTGCCGAAGTGGTCATGATTGCGTTTGCTTGTTTCACACCTCGACAGCGCATACAACCGTGGGCTGCTTCAATTATAACAGCGCAGCCCAGTGGAGCAAGATACTGTTCCAAATCATCGGCAATATTTTTGGTAATCCGTTCTTGGTTTTGCAACCGCCTAGCGTGACATTCGACTATTCGAGATAGTTTAGAGATGCCAACTATTCTATCGATGGGTATGTATGCAATGTGTGCCTTACCGTTAAATGGTTGTAGATGATGTTCGCAGGTTGAGTGAAACTCAATATCTTTGAGTAATACAATTCCATCATAACCCTCTCCATTGAACGTTGAACTGAGGATGGCCTCAGGATTCATTGTGTAGCCACTGAATATTTCATCCCATGAGTCTATGACTCGGTCAGGAGTTTCCAGTAGACCCTCTCGTTGATAGTCGGTTTCGAGATAACTAAGTAGTGTTCTTACCGCCTCTTTTGCATCATGTCTTGTTGGCATGTAGCTACCTCCCATTTCTTAAATCGATTTCATCTAACTGATCGAGTAGCTTCCGGCATGCAGTCCGGATTGCGTCCGCAACACTAACGAATTTTTTTTCATCGCCAACATGTCGTTTAATGTCGCTCAGAATCTCAGCGGGCATATCAAGTGACACTTTGGGCATGAAGCCCCGTTTTGCAGTCCTCATATAAGTATTCGTATAGTAATACTGGAGTATTACCTATGTATGTTAAACCCAGTCTTCTTAATCCAAATTGGCGAATGTTGAAGAAGCGCCATGATTACAGGTAGTCAATGAAGGCGGTGAGCAGGGTAAGTGAAGCGCTCGATGCGCTTACAGAAATACGTAATAATTCAGGTAAAATGGATACCACTGGTTTGTCTGACAGTGTCATCGCAAAATTTTGCCAATTGGATGAAAATTTGCTCCTAGCGATAACTGAAGGTGTTACTAACCATCGAAATCTTCGAAACTCATTGGGCGATGAAATGATGCTGACCAATGAACCAGAACTCGTCGCATCCTTACAATCTGACTATGTAAACTTCTATGCACCTGCCACAGTAAACCCCTATATTGCCTTGGCAGCAAGAGGACCATGGATTATCACGTCTCACGGTGCCGTAGTTCACGACAATGGTGGTTACGGAATGCTGGGTGCAGGTCATGGACCATCAGCCGTTATTGATGCCATGTCGCAAAACTGGGTTATGGCTAATGTGATGACACCATCTTTTAGCCATAGCAGGCTAGCCAATGCTCTGAAGAAAGAGCTAGGTAACACTAGGGGTTACTGTCCCTTTACCAAGTTCATATGTATGAACAGCGGTTCAGAATCAATGACCGTCGCTTTGCGTATCGCTGACATCAATGCTAACAAACAAACCGGTCCGGGTGGGAAATACGAAGATTATCCAATTAAGATGATTGCCGTTGAGCGTAGTTTCCATGGTAGAACGGATCGGCCTGCTCAAATATCTCACTCATGTAAATCGGGGTATGACAAAAATCTCGCGACATTCCAAAAACGAGACAACCTCATCTTAGTTCCTGCTAATGATCCTGAGGCACTCGAACGCGTATTTGAGAGATCAGCCAAAGAAAAATTCTTCATTGAACTTGTCGCAATTGAGCCAATACAAGGGGAAGGCAATCCGGGAATGTGTGTAACAAGGGAGTTTTATGATGCTGCCAGACGATTGACTATGGAATATGACTCGATGCTGCTGGTTGATTCAATCCAAGCAGGTATAAGGGGACAAGGGTGCTTATCAGTC
>DUJJ01000111.1:3337-4884 GCA_013329865.1 Candidatus Poseidoniaceae archaeon | reverse complement strand
CCATCCTCGCACAGTACTGAGACTCTCCTACCACCCAGAATTTGGTCAGCTAGAGCAAACATCTCGTTGATTCTGCGATTAGGCATCTTGACACGAATCTTTGCTGAGGAACCGTCCTCTGGATTCTCTAGACGCGCTAGTTCTTCCTCGTCAACCTTCTCTTCGTGTCTTCTACCCATTTAGGCTCACTATTGCGGCCTACTTGACATCCCTTATTGAATTCACTAGTAGTAAAGCGCCTAATCCCAGTCATAATTGAGGCTTTGAGCAGCAACTTCACAGATTTCAAGTAACTTATCACCCGCAACTCCCAAAAACAGCGTAGCCATTAAACACGCCAACACGGCAAATCTGACCTGCCAGCCTGCTGGCAATGGTCCGGTTCGACCCTCTTCTGCTTCATCAAAGAACATCACAACACCTATTCTCAAATAATAATACATCGAAATTGCCGAATTTATCACCATAGCAAAGGCAAGCCACCAAACCCAGTGAACATCTGACAATCCGAGGTCACCACCGGCCATTATCTCTGCCCCAATCTCACCAACTGCAACTTTGACAATTCCCATAATCACCAATAACTTTGACACAAAGCCAGCCAAAGGTGGCACTCCTGCCAAGGAGATCATGAAGATAAACATGGCAACAGCAAGGAAAGGTTCCCGCTTGGCCAAACCACCAAGGGATGAGAGCCGTGAGGCGTCCCCATCTGATTCAAGAATTGATAAAACCAAAAATGCACCAAGTTTGAACGCCACTAACACAATCAAGTGGAATATTAGGGCCGTGAGGACCGCAACTGCTGCCTCGCCACCGTCACCCGCTAGCGAGGCATCCCAATTCCATGCTCCAATGGCGGTGATTGCAGCCAGCATGTAACCGGCGTGAGCAACGGAAGAGTAAGCCAGCATCCGCTTGGGGTTTTTGCTGCCCAGAGCCGCAATGTTGCCCCAAGTCATTGTTACTATCGATAGCACTCCTAACAAGGTCAGCCACACTGTGCCATCTTCAGATGCTTCTGGCGAAGCAACAATGAGTAGCATCCTGAGCAAGCCGATGACTCCCATTGCTTTACTGGCAGTAGCCAGTATTCCGGCTACGGGGCTGCTCGCCCCGGCATAAGCATCTGGGGCAGCAAAGTGGAAAGGTGCAGCGCTAACTTTGAAGCCAAAGCCGACCAATACAAAGCCCATCGCAATCAATGGTAGGGGCTCTGTTCCATCAATTGCAAACTGACTTGCGAGAACCTCAAACTGCAGCGATCCTGCCCAGAGATAAAGCATCGATAAGCCATACAAACCGATGCCTGAGGCTACAGAACCGACTATGAAGTACTTCATTCCTGCCTCTGTTCCTACCTTGGTTTCTTTGAAAAAGGCAACCAACACATAGGTCGAGAAAGACGCCAACTCTAGACCGATGAACAAGACAAATAGGTCCTGCGCTAAAGCAACAACTGACATACCAAGCCCACAAGTCAACATGAGAATGTAAAAATCTGCTTGCCGACGATTGTTGTACAAATCATCGGTTGAAAGCTTCGG
>DUJJ01000111.1:0-2932 GCA_013329865.1 Candidatus Poseidoniaceae archaeon | reverse complement strand
TGCGCCTAAGAAAATTAATACAAAGACGCGACTAAAGCCATTTACTAACATCAACTGCTTGCCGCTTTCAGTAACTATTGCGGTTCTATCAACACCGTCTTGAAATGATAGCATTGTTTGCACAAACGCAGCACTAAGAGTTAGAGTTGTAATCCACGCGGGTAGTTTTGGATTGCTGGTAATCCTAAATCGATTGCCGCCAAACAGCCACATTACCCGTGATTGAGTCCCGGGAATTCTAACGGTTCCTTTACCTAAGTTTGGCACGATAATAAGCAGAATTAAACCGACAAAGATGATTATCTCAGGACCAAGCGCCGAGATAAAGCCATCAGCGAAGGGTTCAACATGCCTTATTTCAGACAACTCAGGCACCTCCTTTGCCAACAAACATAATCAATCCCTCGAACGCTTGTTTAGTCCAATCGTCCATCATGTCTAATCCAATCCACGGCATTACACCAAACAATATGGTGAATAATGCCATAATCAGCATAGCAAACTTTTCTGAATTTGAAATATCAGGGACCGGTTTTCCAACAAGATATTCTGGAAGTTGACCTGTTTCACCACCCTCGAAAATAGTTCTTTGCATCGACCATAGGTAGTAGGCTGCTGTTAAGGCCAAGACCAATGCTGGACCTATCATCCACCAAATACTCCAGCCATCTAAAGATATCATGTGCCAGAGCGCAATAAGCATCATTATTTCAGCAACAAAGCCAGCAAGTAGGGGCAAACCTAGGGATGCCATCCAACCGAACATCATTGAGGTTGCCAACCAAGGCGAGTGGCGAGCCATACCTCGCATCGCCCCAATTTCCATGCTGTGATAGTGATGCTTGAAGGCACCACAAACTGCGAATAGCATGGGGCTAATTATCCCGTGTGCAAACATCATGAAAAGGGCGGCAGCCCAGCCCATTGGTTGCATGGTTGCGATACCGATTAGAATTACGCCCATGTGAGAGACCGAAGAGTAAGCAACCATTTTCTTGAGATTGGTCTGTCCCAGACATACTATAGCACCCCAGACAAGAGAGACCATGCCAATAATCATCAGGGCTAATTGGAAATGGTATAGGGCATGAGGAAACAGGCTAATTGGTAGTCTAAACATGCCGTAGGCACCCATTTTCAACATTACACCAGCCAACAGCATCGAACCACCCGTTGGCGCCTGAACGTGAGCGTCAGGTAACCAAGTGTGGAATGGAACGGCTGGTAGTTTTACTAGGAACCCTATCATTAGCATAACGAAGAGAATCTTCTGCATTTGCGCACCTAGATACCAGTTATCTCCAACATTGCCGGCTTTGGCATTATCAATAAGTTCTGGAATTGAGAAGCTTCTGCCGGTCATGGAGCCCGAATAATTCAGCGTGTATGGGTCTTGCAGGAAATAAAGCGTTATCAGACCAAGCAGCATGATGACTGACGCAGTGAACGTATAGATGAAGAATTTCTGAGCCGCATATCTTCGATCTTTACCACCCCACTTCAGAATCAGGAAAAACATCGGTATCAGGGTTAATTCCCAGAACACATAGAACATGAATAAGTCGAGCGAGACGAACACTCCGATTAGCGCACCACCCATCATCAGTAGTAATGGGAAGTATGTTGCGCCATACTTTTCATTCCAAGTGGCGATTATGGTCACCGGCAATAGGAAAGTGGTCAGCCAAACCATTGGAAAAGACAAGGCATCCAAACCAACTGCCCAATGAATTCCTAGAGTGTCAACCCAAGAATATATGAAGTGATATTCATAATCATTAAACGCAATGTTCATCCAACTTACATCACCAAAATAACGGAAGAACATACCGGTAGTGATGGTCAGCATCACCATAGAGAAAATCAGACAGGCCATTCTGATTGGAGCCACCAACCTTTGCCGCATTCGCTCCGTTCCGTTAGCAACAAATGCTAACAAAACCATGCTAGCGATTAACGGGAAGGCTACCAGAGGGATAGATATCCAGTCAATCAATCAGGCCACCCCCCACATCAGGAAGAAAATCGCTAATGCGCCCACAGATACCATCAGGATGTAGTCTCTTGCTGAGCCCGTTGTCATAGACCTAACAACCTTGGAGATAGATTGAGTCCCGGATTCAATCTTTTTGATAACACCGTCAACAACATTCTTGTCGGTCTCTGCCGACTTATCAGAGAATCCGGCAACGAGTTTCAACATCGCCATATCATAGTAGTGATCGAAATACAAGCGATTTTCCAAGGCTTTTGATAGGCTAGATTCTGCGACGGATTTGTTATCGAAATTGAACCGGTCAAACGCCCAAGCATTTAGTCTGATTATTGGCTTCATCCACGGTTTGACGGTCTCGCCCTCAGCCAAATCACCACCATACAAAGACAAGGCAAGACCGGGGCCAACTATGGCACCGAAGGTGATGGCGATATATGTTAGAATAAAGAAGAACGTGTTACTGTTGGCGAATGCGTGATTAATTTCATAGACAATCCCCTCAATCAGGCTCTTTTTAGACATCAGACCATACTCCGGGTCTGGTGCCCAATGAGTGAAGCCCATGCCCGCAAACAATATCGCTGACAGTGAGACAAAAGTCAGGATAAACAACGGTATTTTGATCCAAGTATTGGTTGGACCGACGTGTGCAGCAACCTCGGTCTTTGGCTTGCCAGCAAAGGTTTTCAGCCACATCCTTGACATGTAGAAGCCAGTCATACCAGCGCCAATCAAAACACACATGGCTGGTAGGAAAAACCGCGGGTCATCGAGCGCTACTCGCCAAGCATTAGCGATAATTCCCTCCTTTGACCAGAAACCGCCGATGAATGGTAATCCCATAATCGAAGCAGAGCCAACTAGCATTGCGGTTGCGGTAAGCGGCATCTTGGAAGCTAATCCGCCCATGTTTTCCATTGATTGGGCGTCAAACTC
>DUJJ01000150.1 GCA_013329865.1 Candidatus Poseidoniaceae archaeon | reverse complement strand
TCTCTAACACCGTCAAATCTTGTAAGAGATTGAAAAATTGAAACACGTAACCAATATTTTCCCGTCTGAAAGAGGTCATTGGTTCGGATGCATTACGAGGCACGTCTTGACCATTGAATGTGTAACCTCCTGCAGTGGGACTATCCAAGGCAGACAAGCAATTCAGTAAGGTGGTTTTACCAGACCCCGATGGACCGAGTAAAATCACTCTTTCACCCTGATTAATCTCTAAATCTATCCCATCTAGGGCTTTGACAACTCCTGCAGGGGTTTCATAATAGCGCTGAAGTTTTTCCATTTTCAGTAGTCTAGTCATATTTTCACCACAACCAATCGCCATAGCAGATTGTGTTGGTATAAGCACGAAAACGGACGCTATAAGGTTCTCTGTGATGTGACCCATTGGCAAAAGTGATATCGAATCTGCAACTAGTAGATTAGCAATGGTGCCGGGAGCGGGGCTTGAACCCGCGACCTTCGGATGTCTCAGACACCGCAAGGGTTGCACGTCATACGATTGCCTTGTAGGCTGCCCTATGAGTCCGACGCGCTACCAACTACGCCACCCCGGCCTAACAGTTCCTGAAGTCTAGACTCTTTGAATAATGCGGCTAAACTCATTACCTCAATCTCAAAATCAAAGTAAAAATCATCCGCAGCATTCATGCACTCCCAGTAACCCGGGGTAGCATGGTCGACCTTCAAACCGCGATGGCGGCGGCTGCGACTGAACGTAAGAAACGTGATGGAGCAGCCAGCGAAGACAGGAAGGTCAGAAGGAGTGGACCGAGCCTAGGGATAGAGTCATTTGACCCAGTAAAACATGTCGACAAAGAAAAAGCAGATACTGCATCTATGTGGCTGGTAATTGCCTTTTCAATAGCAGTTTCACTGGCGATGCGCTATGTCTTGATGCCTAATACCTCGTCTGATAAGTCTGATATTCTTTATTTGATGCCTTTAAGCGCGATAATTCTCATTCCACAACTACACAGAATGGTGATGCCGCAGAGATTCCAAGAGCATTACGGTAAAGGGACCTGGTTTAAGGCTGGTTTCTTGCATACGTTTACCTTTCTGGCGATGTCTTTCCTACTAGTTAATCCACCAATGGGTGATATTGTAGCACCTAAATTGGCCAGTCACTGGGCCATTGCTTCGGATGATGGTGAATTGTTATTATTCAATGAGGATTCAAGCAGGGATGGAATAATTGAGTGGGTTGTCGAAAATGACGGCAGGCTAGAAGGCGAGGTTTGGTTGTTATTTGCTTTGGCGGATAATGTAAATTCAGACGGTGCGGAAGTAACTGTCGAGCTTACCCACCAATCGGTAACCACAGACCTAGCAAGTGATGAATTTTATTGGGCAAACAATATCGACAGAATAAACAACGCAACTAAGACGGATAATACCTCAGCACCAGTCCTAGTCCCCCATGAAAAGGATCAGCCATTTGCCATAAATCTAGGTTCTAACCTAGCAGTGGGTAGTCACGATATACTGGTAACTATCAAAGAAGACGGCGATCCTTGGGAAAATGAGCGAATTTACCGCTGGAAATTGGTAGTTGTTGAGGCGATTGAGTCTAATGATTCATGATAGTAAGTCACCGTAGTTTACAACAATGCTTTCAATGATTGAATCAATTTTTCTCTTGTCATAATTCTCTTTAGCAATCCGGTTTATTCTGTGTTGACGCAGTGCGCGAATCGGTTTAGCAAGCGGTGTCCAGCAGAGCAGGTTTAGCAGTCTATCAGTTCCCATCATGCAGAGTTTAACGGCCTTAACTAGTAGTCAATTTTCGAAACGCCTGGAGTGAAAGTGAAAGTGATTATCGCTTCAAATGAGTAACTAGGCGAGCAGTGAGGGCGTCTAATTGAATTTGTTCGCCGCCACCCTCGACTAGTCGATAGTCAACCTCGGCCATCCATTCGGTCAAATCTAATTTTGATTCCTCACTCAAGAAATCAGCAGAGTATAGTTCACGATGAAGTTGATTCACAAAGTCCGTTCCGGCCAAGCCATACTTGTCAAGTAGTTCCCTCAATCTGCGGCGTGCTGAGTGAAAACCATCATCCCGACACGCCTTGAGATATTGATGTAGGCTTTCAGGTGGTGCTGTTGCTGAAGTCTCGTAGATGAGTTCACGGGTAACGTCACTGCTCAACGCGGCAGAGACCTGTAGCGCAGTAAGGGCTTTGCGCAAGTCCCCCCGGCTTATCCTTGTAAGAGCATCAGCAGCATCATCGTCAAGATTGATTTTTTCGAGTGAAGCCACATGGTGAACCTGTTGATGAACATCAGCATCTGCCAAGGGTCTAAATCTAAACACGGCACACCTAGATTGGATTGGTTCAATAATTTTTGAAGAGTAATTACACGATAGAATAAATCTGCAGGTCTCAGCATATTGCTCCATTATTCTACGCAGTGCTCCTTGAGCATCATTGGTCAGTGCGTCGGCCTCATCAAGAAAGATAATTTTGAATGCAGCCCCACCGTATGGACTAGTCCTAGCAAATTGTTTCACCTTGGTTCTGATGCTCTCAAGTTTACGCTCGTCAGATGCATTCATTTCTAGCAGGTTCTCTCGGAAATTATCGCCAAATACATCCTTGGTTAAGGCCATTGCGGCGGTGGTTTTCCCAGTTCCCGGAGGGCCGGCAAATAATAGGTGTGGAAATTGTTTCTGTTCAGCATAAATAGCCAGTCTCTGCACAACAGCCGGCTGACCTCTAATTTCGCTAACTGAGCGTGGTCTATGTTTCTCAACCCATAACTCGCTCATAGCAACCTCATGATGGCGGACGCCCTTCAACATTATGATTGTCAACTGTTAAAGTGACCGCCTGAATATCTTCCTTGTGTGTAGATACAAATACAATCGAGGGAAAAGACAGTAAAAGGAGACTTCATACCCTAGATGAGTCCCATGCCGTACGCGTCCGAAAAACGTCGAGCACTAACTGCGATTTTCATTGTTTTTTTGTTCATTTTTAGCGAAATATTGGTGGCTGAAAACGATGTTCAACACGAATTGAACGACCGTCAAACCGCTGCATACTCGCTGTATCAATATTCATCAAACGCTGAGACTTTCATCAGTTTGCAAGATCCGGATGACAATTTTAATTCAGCTAATAATAATCTAATCGGTGTTGATTCCCTGCTAGGGACAGAAACCAGAGGTCTGTATCGATTTATCAATAACCTTACCTCAGCATCCGATAGTATCATCAGCGCAGAATTAACGCTGACATGTGAAGTTGCTACTGAAGCTTTGCCTGGGACTCCGCCTGTGCTATACCCAGCCACCATCATCGCAAATTTCGCCCCTCTTGAGGTAACTTGGAACGAGATTGCAGATTCCATAAACTGGCAATCACCGGGCATTGAGGGCACCAGTGACCGAACAGTTTGGGACACTCCATCAACAGCCACCCAGTTATCTTCTACGATTCACGAATATTCGCTCAACGTAACGAAACTTGCGCAAACTAGTCTGGACCTTGGTCGCAATAAATTTGATTTTGTAATTTCAGCCATTGGTGGTGAG
>DUJJ01000194.1:1658-2599 GCA_013329865.1 Candidatus Poseidoniaceae archaeon | reverse complement strand
AATTGGTGTAAGTCTAAAGAGTATCAAGAAGTGGATTGTTAGACAAATTCAATAACTATTGGTTATAGCAAAGGTTGGAGAGAAATATGCCGCATGAGAATGTTCAATTGGCTCAAGCACCTAATGGTGAGATAGGGCCAAGATGCAAGGCATGTGGTATTCGTATGACATTTGGTGCTGCTATGGTTATCGACAATAATTACTACTGTTGGAAGTGTTATGTTGAAGCAACTGGAGCTGATTCGGCGACAACGGTCGTTGAAGCGGAGCAAAGATTCTGGATGACTAGCGAATAAGTCATCGAATCTGATTCTTGGTGTGGTAATGTTTTCAACAGGTTGGGCAAGATTCGCACATCAATTTACTAATTATTATCGCAACTCACCATTATGGTCTCCGCCAAGAACTAGATTTCGCGAGTGGATGTTTATTCCATTTGGTAATTCCCCACCGATACGCCACAAGGGATTTTCTGATGTCGATGGAGTTAGGCAATTCATTACCCAACGTCCAATGCACTCATGTTTCTATTCAACTGCTTACTGGCACAAGCCATATGAGTTGAAAATGGCTGATAAAGACTGGATCGGTGCAGATCTAATTTTTGACCTCGATGGAGATCACTTACCAGGTGTTACCGACAGAGACTTCCCGGCTATGTTAGACGTCATACAAGAGCAGGCTTACACTTTATGGAATGATTATTTACAACCAGAGTTTGGTTTTGATGAAAAGTATCTTCAGGTTACCTTCTCCGGCCATCGAGGATTTCATCTACACTATCGTGACCCAACATTGTTTCAGTTAGATTCAGAAGCCAGGAGGGAGATTGTTTCCCACATACGAGGTGAGGATGTTGATGTCAAGAGTAGTCTGTCAAGATACCACCAAGGTGATCGAACTGGGTGGTCAAAAAGAATAAATCGCGGTATGGCTAAGGT
>DUJJ01000194.1:0-1260 GCA_013329865.1 Candidatus Poseidoniaceae archaeon | reverse complement strand
GGCCTAATATCACAAGCCAGAAGGGAAAATAGAGCAAGCAATAAGGGCAAAACTTCAATCCAGAGACTTGCTGATTTACTTGTCAACGAGCAAAGGGTCAGCAGACTACTTGGTGGTAATTTTGGCGTGTTGGATAGGTATGAGGGTCTATTTTTGGACCTGCTAAAAACCGATACTTCTGTTGTTTTGGCTAATGCTGGTGAAGCTGACGAAGTCGTAACGATTGATGTCAGGCGGCAAATTCGTTGGCCTTCTTCCCTGCATGGTAAATCTGGATTAAGGGTGACAGAATTTCCTCTAGCGCGATTAGATCCAGATAAGTCGACTGCATTTGACCCACTTAGTGAGACAATAGCGCTGCCTAATGATAACAAACTGAACGTCAAAATGATACAAGATGAATGCAGGTTTAGATTCTTTGACCAAGAATGGGCGCCAGAACTAGGTGATACTATCGAAATAAGCGAAGCAGGCGCAACATTTCTTATCTTGAAAGGATGGGCAAAGGTTGTCTGATTTACCCTATAATTTGGTAATCATTTTGAGGTTTTTTTCGGTAAGGTTCAATACTATTCATCCCTCCCTCCCAACTAGGTGAGAGTGTGGGGTTCAGGAAGAACAAGAAAAAATCTGTGGCTCAACCACCAAATCCTGCCTTACCACCTGCACCACTGCCACCGCTACCGGGTATGCCATTACCTGCTCCGGACGTAACCTCAATACCTGAATTACCGGTTCCTAACGAATTGCCACCTGCCCCTCTTCCAGTATCCAATGATTTACCAGCGCCATCTTTACTGAGTGAAGCAAATACCATTCAGCAATCAATGGAGGACAAACCTGCCAATGATTATGGTGATTTGTGGGCAAAAAAGTCTAACAAACCTCTGCCGCAAATATACGGTCACATAGATCGAATATCATCGGGGGAGGCGGGTTCCTTGCTAGACAGGTATGCAGACCGATTCGGCCATTCTTTAGATCGAGATATAATAGTCCTCAGGAAGCAGCAGCATGACGAAAAAATTGCGGAAATTAGAGATGCGCCAGTTGTCGAGTTATTGGATGACGACATCGAACTTTCAGCAGAAGAGATGCTCAATAACATTGAGAATGAAATTAGGACACTTAAACCAGCCTATCAGGAGGCCAAATCAGCTGGTGACTCAGACACTCTGGCAGAACTTAAGCCCCAACTTGAGACATTGCTAAAGGAGCGCAAAAAGATAATGGCTAGTATGGTCCAAGATGAGGTTGGTG
>DUJJ01000126.1:1755-4377 GCA_013329865.1 Candidatus Poseidoniaceae archaeon | reverse complement strand
ACCGAAAGGCGCAGACTACTGGTTGAATGGATACGATTGTTGATGCAACGTCCGGAATTAATTGAGCCACTTGGATTATTCGAAATACTTGCTAGGCTGTGCGCAGATATGGATGTTCAAGTTGCGGTGCAGATAAGTCGGTGCTTGGCTAAGGCGATAGATTATGACCGAACATCTGGGCATGAATTGGCCAAGCTACTAATGCAACGGAATGAATTGATGATTAGACGTGCAATGGCAGATGTTTTAACTAGATTGTTTAGGCGTTTAGGTGATGATGCACTACCGTTTTATAATCAGCTGAAAGAGGACAGTGATCCGGATATACTCGCCGTAGTTAGTACAACCTCAGCAGATTTGCGCTTCTTAAATGCTAATATGTGGGTGGAGAATTTAGTTGAATTAAGCAAACACGAATTGCCAATTGTGCGAAGAAATTTGGTTCCCTCGTTGCGAGAGTATTTTGTGAAGTTTCCAGATGATAGGCACAAACTGCTACCCGTTATGTGGCAAGATGGTGACGAGGTAGTTAGGACAAGAATGCGTGAGTTACTAATCAAAATGGCCGATATATCATCGACACAATTTAGTTCAAGAATCACCGATCTAAACCAACACGGCTGTGATTTATCGGCCCTGTGGCGGCTAATGGATGCCAGATGTGAGGGGTCTGCTCAAGCGTGGAAAAATTGGTTATCTGGTGAGGGAGATATGCCAACAACAACCGAAACTATGCTTCATGTGAGCACAATGGAAGCTCCAGAAACCTTGCCAAAACTTACCGAAGCATTGGAGACCCTAGACAAGGAATTAGATTTTCATGACTAGCTACTCTTCCCCTGATTTATCGTTTAATGGACCAGCAACAACCAACCCCACGTATAGGCCATTGAGCATCGATAAAGATGCAATTAGTAGGACAATCATGCCGGCGGTCTCGGGTAAAATTTCTGACAGACTGGTGTTGTTGATAATTAGTAAGAATATCAAGCAAAAGCAAGAGAATAACAATACCAGTTTCCAACTTGATTCAGGTTTTTGCCAACGGTTGATGGAAGGGATAATTCCTACTTGTTTGAAGGTGAAACGAAACCATCCGAGGTAAATACAGATAAGACCAGTTAACCCAATTACTCCTCTAGTGAATGAATTCGCTCCCCAGGGGCCTTCCGGTGCGATATCAAACATCGTCTGAGCGACCAAAACTACGCCTGCAAGAGTAAACCATCGCCACTCAGGAACAGTTCCCATGAATACCCCATGATGGGTTATCCTTGAAAGGTTACACCCTCTGGGATTCTCGATGACAGCAGTAAATGATGCGGTTATTGTTGCTGCAGGACTGGGCGGCAGGATGTTGCCGACAAGTGCCTACCTTCCCAAGGAATCCCTACCACTGGTGGATGTTCCAGTGATTATTCATCTAATCAGGGAGGCAATATACGCTGGAGTTAAGCGAATCCATATTATCACGTCTCCAATCAAGGACTTTTCGACGTTTCTGGAGGATAAGAATGAGTTTTATTTACTGAAACCGGAGATTAGTGAGTCATTATTTTCGACTCCTGAACCGGTGAAATTTCATGTCCATATCCAACATGAGCCACTAGGGTTAGGGCACGCAATTTTACAATCTTTAGACTCGATTGACGGTCCATGTCTGATATTGCTTGGTGACAATATCATTACTGACCAGTTCTCTAGTATTCGAAATTTTAAGCCTTCAACAGCCTCGAAGAAGTTAGTAATGGCTTTCCTTGATAATGGCATTCCATGTGCTGGAATACATGCAGTGTCAAGTAATGAAGTGTGCAATTACGGTGTTGTTGAGTTAGTAAATGGCAAAATTAGTCAAATCATAGAGAAGCCTAGTGTCGATGCTGCTCCATCAAACAAGGTTTTGTGTGGCAGGTATGTCTTCTCTGACGACGCCAGACAGTTACTAACCGAAACCTACCCAGTTGCGGAGTTTGGTGAACTCCAAACAATAGAATTACAAAAACACTGGATGGCTCGAGATGGCTTGTATGCCGTTGATTTATCCGAATATCAGTGGTATGATTCTGGAAACCCAATCACTTGGCTAAAGTCGCAGATTGACTATGGTTTGCGCAATCATGATTATGCTAGCGAATTAAGAGAGTGGTTGGAAGAAAGGTTGACTTAACGCTGTCCAGGTTTCCAGAAGGTCAATGGAATTGGGGCTTGATTATTCACACATCGGTTCGCAAGATGGTCCGCACGTTCGTTCCACCGATGGCCTCGGTGCGCCCTGACATGCCGCCATTCAATATTGCGTAATTTTCCCACTTCAAGCCATAAATCCTGGACTGATTTGACTAAGGCTTTGTTGGCTTTAGCACGCCATTCACCGGTAGCTAAATTGCCAGCGTATTGGGAATCAGTGTATATCACAGCATCTTGTTGGCCACCTTCAATAAGTAACCACCTGAGTGCCATTGCGAATCCTGTTAATTCAGCAGTATTGTTAGATCCCACCTCGGCACCAATATATTCCTGACTATCGGCATCACAGATTACAAAACCCGATGATTCTTCGAGGATTTCCCCACTACCCTTTCCCAAGCCATTATCACCGGTTACTACGGCTAATCCCCATGC
>DUJJ01000126.1:742-1344 GCA_013329865.1 Candidatus Poseidoniaceae archaeon | reverse complement strand
GTCACAGGCTCACTCGCCAATCTCCGCCTTGTATGCAGCAGCGTCCATCAGGTTGGAGACTTGGTCTGGGTTGGTTAATGTCATTTTGACTATCCAACCATCACCGTAAGGACTGGTGTTCATGAGTTCTGGGGTATCTTCCAGGTCCTCGTTTACTGCGGTAATTTCCCCAGCGAGGGGAGCAAAGATTGGCGACGCAGATTTTACCGATTCTACCACGGCGAATTCACCCATGTCATCAACTAACATTCCGCTCTCAGGCAGTTCAATGTAGACAATGTCGGTCAAGGCATCTTGTGCATGGTCGGTAATACCTATTGTCACAGTGTTACCTTCTACTCTTAGCCACTCATGTTCTTTGGTGTAATACAAACCCTCTGGGACTTCACTCATGTTATCGCCATTGTGTGTGTGGTTATGGAAGATTATTGAATATTCGCAACGTTAGGATTATTCTTCTGCGCCAATTTCTGTCGCCAAAACCTTGCTCTCTAACTTGGCCCAAGCATCACCGACTCTATTTTCATGGTTAATTTGATTAATCTCTTCATCAACTCGTAACTTGAGGTCTTTTTCAGTCTCATTGGGGAAGTATTCAGACA
>DUJJ01000126.1:0-359 GCA_013329865.1 Candidatus Poseidoniaceae archaeon | reverse complement strand
TTAATAGGAAGATGTGTCCAAATCCGAGTTCGCCAATTCGCATACGCCCTTCAATAATCGCAAAGCCACAGAGCAAGGTTAAGCCAAAACCTGTGCCGAGAAGAATTCGCTGTGCTGCTTTACTCGGCTCGTCCATGTAAGCCCCAACGCAATTGATATCATGAATTAAGCGGCGTTTAATAGGTCTCTCTCATCAACTTATGAATCTTGTATGGTAAGAGCGCACGATTTACTGGAGTCACTTCTAAGATTCGCCCATCATCTCTACGACGGATGTCTTGGAGCAGCGGATGGCGGCTCTTCTTGTGCAAGGTCAGTAACGTGGGCTTGTCCACCTCTAAAGCACCTCGAACGCAGTT
>DUJJ01000038.1 GCA_013329865.1 Candidatus Poseidoniaceae archaeon | reverse complement strand
ACTTCACCCCAAGGATAGCGCGAGTGAGAAAATGACAGATAGTCCGACTCCAACATTTCAGAATTACCAAATGATGTCAGTACCGAAGACTTTGCCTCAACTGAAATGCTGTAATCTTGCCAAATTGGAGTGGTTTGAGTATTAGTAAAACTTCTCAGCAGTTCTAATTGTTGTCCACTTTGTAAGGTTTGAAGCGTTGAAAATGTGATGCTTAATGGGTGATTGACAACCCTAGTTTCACCCATTAAGTCGACAGAAATCGAGATTGTGTCAAATTCTGCAGAATCGCCAATCAGCTCATTACTTTGTAGTTGCATGCCATTGATATCACTCATATACATGCGATACCGAGTTTTCATTTGTCGTTCAAATTGTTCTTTTTCAACATTCTCGATATTCTTGCTCTCACGATTTTCATCGGTAACACCACCCTTATCCCAGCTAAACAATACTGAATTCTGTGACAAATCAGTGTCGCCAATGTGATCCATGCCCCAGCGCATCCAAAATGCCATCTCGCCGTCGATCTCGAGGATTGTAGTTTTTGCCATCTTAAGTTGCCCATCATCACTTGATAGGTCGATCAACTGTTCTATTGCTAATGGACTGCCTGAACCACTGGTTCTAAGAGGTTCATCCTCAGGATAGAATGTTCCAGTCCCGCCCCCGGTATCAGTAACTTGAATGGTAAACTGTGTTGAGCCTTGGATAAGCGGACCGTCGGGTTGTAGATTTAATCTTACTGATACTTGGATACTAGTTGTGCCACTAGCCGCATCGGTCCATGTCCAAGTGACAATAATTGAATCACCTCGCTTAGTTTCTATCGGGTCACCGTCAACCTTCAAACCATCAACAAACATCTCTAATGAATCAGAGTATGCGAGTGCATCTAAACCAAACGGCGAATCGATTACTGCTGAGAGATATATGTCTCCACCCTCGATTATGGGTTCATCGATTGACAACTCCATTAGCGGAATATTTGCTGACATGCCTGAGTCAAATTCATCCGAACCCCAAAGAAATTCTAGTTTTGCATCTCCCCCAGGCACACTAAAGACAACGGAACGAGCACTGAGTTCTAGTTCGATTTCACTTGACGCCGATACTGACATTTCGTCAATTGGTATCGCAAACTCAATTGTGCCTTCCCCTTGAGCTAGAATCGAGGAGTCTAAATTCGTTGAGTCAGAAAATACTTGAGAACCGATTTTGACGCTTGCTGTGGCATTAATTTGGGCGCCACCTGCATCACTTACGCGATAATGAATTACTAGGTTCCAAGTCGATTCAGGAATAGATCCTGGCCAAACTCGACCAAAACTCCAAACACCAACGGTTTCTTGTGAGGTTATTGAATTGGCAATCACTGCATTATTGGCCTCGTCGGTGAGCAACTGGGAAAATGGTGTTAGTTCGCCTGTTGACCCACCAATCAGATACAGTTCTACATCGTGAGCATCATCACAACAAACGACGGCTGATTGTCCTTCAGAGGAACCAATCACGCTGCTGGAAAACGGTATTGACAGCATCATAAAAATTAGTACGAGGTGAACTACTCGTCCTGGTCTAGTGGCCAACACATCACTACCAAAAACTCATGGCTCATAATTTACTCTATTGAGTGTGAGCCAATCTAGTCATTTTACAAGTGCTAGAATAATCTCACAAGGCTTTTTCCAGCAGGGTGCCCAACTCTTTCTCAAATAGTGATACGAGTGCTTCACCAACTTCACCTTGCAAGTCCTCGGGCAATAGTCGTAAGCCCAATCGAGTAGCGGCTCTTGTTGCTTTCAACTCGGCATAGATTGAGCGTGCTTTGGATTGGAAATAATACGAAACCGCTTCTTTAATCTCAGCTTTCAATTCGGGGTCTGCATCGACCTTATTGCGTATGTGAGACTTTAACTCATCTTTTACTAAATCCCTAAATGCTTCAATAACAAGGTCCTCTGTTGACATCAAATCCTTGATTTGGTCTTTGATACTACCAGTTAGTAGTCGTTCGATGGCCATACACCGCCGACATACTACTATTGTTTGAATTCATCGTATGTGCCTACTCAAAACCACCAGTTGAAATTAGCCGCTTCAGTATATCACCCGCATGGGATTTTTTCTCACTCTCCTCCACTGGCCAACCGGTTATTGCAGTGTGAATCTGGCTGTGCAAATCCTGCATCTCCTCGCCAACAACAATCCTGAACCATAGCAATTCTTCCAATCTTGGCGTAGAAATTTTTGAGTTTAGAAGCACTGGTAATGCCAACTCGCTCATTGCCTGTCGACGTTGCTCATAGTCCATTTTTGGCCACTTTTTTGATAGACGTCGTAACATATTATTGGGAAAGTTCGGAATCATATCGGTATTTGGATTAGCAATCTCTGGGATTGGCACTATACTTATGGTGCCCTCACTTTGTAGGCTATCACGAATTTTAGTATAGACTGGGTCATAGGAATTATCCAGCGATTCACGTAACCACTGTCCAAACCCAGCCAATGGACGCAGCCGTCTGACTCTAACTCCATTTGGCGAGATTAACGAGGCGATTGCAGCAGATTGAACAACAACATCCAAGGCGCCGTTATGTTGTTTCACAGAGTTTGGATGACTTACAGAAACTGCCAAAGGTAGAATTCGACAGCGGCCGTGGTCATCGATTTCATCCATCTTCCAAGTATCTTCAAATTGCTCAATGCTTATTAGTGTCGTAGCGGTTGAGGAGTAAGTATAATCCTCACCTTTTGCTTGGTTATGAATCGAGGGCAATATTTTCCGGCTATACGGTATTTTAGCGTCCATCATGGCAGATTCCAAAAATGCCAGAGAAACAATTCCCTCCAAATCAGCAGTGGCAAAAATAGCAACGTTATCTGCATTGTTTATCCTGTCAACTATAGTATTTATCCGGGTTTTAACATCACGAAACAGTTCTGTTTCTACAATGTTTTGCATGTCAACCAAACAACCCGCAGACTAATTACTGGCTGTGTGGTATATCAATCACTCGACCATTAGTCTTAGCTCATCTCTCTTATATCGCCAGTCGGCGGGCAATTTGCCTTCTGAAATGTAATAACTGGCAAGTTTTCTGAGCTTTGCTTCGGTGATTTCTAGCGAGCGCTTGTTGTGAATGTCCTTATGATTACCACTACCCAAGTGCTCAATAATTCGGACGGCTTGTCGCATCAAATTCATCATGTCTTCTGGATAGGTCCCGCCAATGTCATGTTCGGCCAGTATTGCACCAATTCTTTTGCCTGTCACTAATTTGACATTGGGAACTGCGTGCTGATCTCGCATAATAGTGCCGATTTCCGCAGTAGAGTGACCGGATTTACCAAGTTCTACAATGAGTTTTGTT
>DUJJ01000195.1 GCA_013329865.1 Candidatus Poseidoniaceae archaeon | reverse complement strand
TGACCTCTCCAGCATTAAAATGATGGAAGTAAGAATCGATAAATTTCCTTATTGACATAGGCGTTCACCCAATAATGAATCTATTTTCAGAATGGTATTTCTCTAACTTAACAGACGGAGATGCTGCCTTTATTGCCGCTTCCATAGCACTAATTATTGCGGCCGTATCCGTCGAACCACAGGTAAAGCAATCAATCGATAGCCACCCTTTTTGGGAGTAACAATGAGCTGTTAAATGGCTCTCATCTAGTAATACTACTGCGGCAAATCCCGGGGGCGAAGTTGCGCCATCAAACTCTTCAATGTGGGAGTGCACGCGCAATGCCGTGCTCTCGTCAATTACCCTATTCATCAGGTTAATCATCCAATCTGCAGCATTATCGACGGTGGGGAAAAATCCGGTGTAATCAACCATAATGTGCATTCCGTGTGAGTTTTGCACGATTCACCACTCCTTAGTATGCCATTGTCCAGTATTCCGGTTATTGATATGATGTACTACACCTTTTGTCGCCAGCATTGCTGCGGTAAATTGGGTTAATGGTGTAATGTCTTGTGGCACTATCTCATTAATATCCATCCCGATAACCCTAGCATTTTCCGCTGAAAAGACTGCTTCGATTGTCTCAACGGCTTGCCAAAAACTCAACCCGCCGGGCACGGGTGTCCCAGTAGCAGGAACAATTCCACCATCAAGTCCATCAATATCAATAGTAAGATAGATTGGCCCCTCGATGGCTCTTAAAGTGTCCAACCATTGCTGCCATTTACTTGTGCTTCGAAGGGTTTCTGCAGCGAAGAATGTGGTGATCTTATCATCATTCATTATGCGTTCATATTCCAGTTTAGAAAATGCTCTAACCCCTACCTGATAGAGGTGTTTTAATCCGTATTCCATGGCTCGGGCGGCTGAACAAGCATGCGAAAATGGCTCACCACCTAACTCTTCTCGCAAATCAGCATGGGCATCGATTTGAACAAGGTTTAGGTTGCTAAAATCCCCGGCGATCGCTGGATGGTTGGTAAGTGACTTCATTATTGCTGGCAACATACCATGTTCGCCACCAAGAATTACCGGGAACGCATTGCCTGTTTGCCACGCCGCAAGGTATGTCGTAATATTGGCTAATTGCTGAGTTAAATTTTTACCCGCTCCGTCCCAACTTGGGGCCGTGAATATGTTGTAACCTGCGGGCAGATCGTCTCCCAGTATCGGGTCATATAGTTCTACTTGTCCACTAGCTTCAATACAAGATGCTGGTCCGTCAATCGTGCCTTGTCCATATGATGTGGTAAGCTCATAGGGAACCTGAAGTATCACAACGTCCGGATTATCAGGTTCTCCCGGTAAACCAAGAAAGTTGCCCTCAATGAACTCGTCTGCCACGAACCTTGGCAGGTTGTTGTGGTATTGAGGGTTTGGTGTAATATTACGGCGGTTATTTTCCGGATAACAGTAGAAAATCGTCTTTTTGACCGATGATTTAATATGGGTCGCTATACAATAGTATATACTGTTCTGGGACATAAAGTCCCTACCGGGGGTTTAGAATTGGGAATGACATTGGGGGAATTAACCAAAGCAATACAACAGCATATCGACTTGGAGATGGATAGCGAGGTGGCCCAAGGCATGGCTGAACACGCCCTTGGATTCTTCGGTTTCTACAACAGAATTATCGATAATGCTCTCGAGCCAACGGATAGAAATCTATTCTACATGTTCCAAGACTACAATTTGTTAACCACAGAGAGCGAGGAGACCACGCTATGGGATGGTAGAGAATGGCGGATTCACTATTGGAAATTCAAACCCGACCTGCGTGAAAGCGTTGAAGCATATATGCAACGTAGTAAGAAAACCGAGGAAATCGATCCATTTGCCGACGTTTATTCAAGCGGCGATGCTGGGCAAATATGGACTAGAGAGAGCGAAAAAGTTGTCAATCCAAATGCATTTACTAGCGAGTGGTAATCGACATCTAAACCAAGCATTTTTTTCATAGGATTGGTAGGGGCCTACATGCGAGTCGCAGTCAGTCTAGTCCTGTGCATGTTACTCGCTTTAGTTCCCGCTGCCTCTGTCCAAGCAGCACCGGCTGATGACACTCATTGGCCAGGCGAACCAATTGATAGTCACGTTCACATGACGTGGGCAGCAATGACAGTAGAAGTCAATGAGTGGGCTGACGATTATCCGGAGATTGTCGACCTAATGAGCGCAGGTGAGTCCGAACTGGGCCGAGCGCTTTGGGTAGTTAGACTGTCTGATTGGTCAACCGAGACAAAAGAGGATGGAAGCCCAAAAGAAATTGTCTACATCGATGGTGGCCATCATGGAAATGAATACCTCGGAACCGCTCTTGCATGGCTATCAGCAAAGTGGTACATCGACGGTTGGGCTGAAGGTAATGAAGAAGCGATTAGTGTGCTAAAAAACACCGAAGTGCATGTTTTGATAATGCTTAATCCCGATGGCAATGACTTCGATACAAGATGGAACATAAATCAAGTCGATCTCAATCGGAATTACGATCACTACTGGAATACCTGTCCTACTACGCAACCTGGTAGCAGCGCATTTAGTGAATCGGAAACGATGTACAATTCGATCTACATGAACGAGTATGTCACTGATGCAGACTTGTATGTCACCATGCATACCGGTGTTTGGATTATGTTATACCCGTGGGGGAAATGGGCTCATCAACCAGCAGATTGGGAACTTTTCTGGCAGATTCGAGATGATGTCCATGCCAACATCTCTAGCATTCCCATTCAAAACGCCAATCAAGGTCTGTATCCGAATTGTGGCACCAGCAGAGACTACGGATACGGTGTAATGGGATTCCCAACATTTACTTTTGAAACCGACGATGAGCAGTTTATCCCTGGGTCGGTTGAAAATCTCAACGATCGACTAGAGGAAGAGATGGATGTGATGCGGTATCTCATCAACAATGTCTGGTATTGGCGGGCCAGATTGGATGTGCGAGAATTGGAGTTTTCCGCTGATACTGTAAGTATCAACGTAGTCAATCACGGGCAGGCATCTACCTCCAATGCCACCTTACAGTATGTTGATGCTATGGGTGAGATTGCCTGGACCTCTGCGGCGTTCACAGTCAATGCCAGCAACAGTAGTGCTGTCAGTTTTGAATTGAATGATGTCTCTCCAAGCAACAGTGGTTCTTGGCAATTATACTATCAGAAGCGGGTTATTAATGCCTCTACGTGGGTCACAGAAGCAATAAACTCAACCGTGATTAAGTCTAAAAGCGTCGATAATGCTGAAGGTTTATTCGGTTTTGGAATATTTAATCCTGTAACTGTGATAATATCGGTAATTGGTTTAGCTGCGATTCTCAGACCAGAAGATGAAGAAATCGAAGAATTGTGTCAACCAAGTGCACACGATAGTTGAAATGGTAGCGCTCTTACGCCTAAACAGGCGATACCATGGAAATGACCGTAAGCGTAAATGACAATATCAATGGAACTCTAATTCTACCACTTGTAGAAGGTACTGAATCAATCCCTGAAGACTGCGAAAGAGGGTTGCCTCAGTCTATGAAAGCACAAATTAATCGAGTCCTCAGCGATGGAGATTTCAAAGGCAAAGCAAAGTCGACAATCTCTTTGGTTGGAGGAGAAGATGGCAAGATTATCCTTGCCGGTTTAGGTAATAGCGACAATGTATCAGTTCACGATTATCGCAAGGCTGGGGCAGCCGTTTTTGCCAACATAAAGAAAATCCACGGCAATGATTTCACCGTCCGTTTCTCCGACGCTGGTGTAGCACACATGGCGGCATTTGCTGAAGGAATGATGCTCAGAGATTATTCATACAATCATTACAAGATGAAGGATGACGAGTCGGAAGACGAGGGGAGTGTTAAGCAAATTCGGCTAGCATGCGGCGAGAAAGAAGCTGGAGAATTAACTTCGATGGTTGATAATTACCGAGGTGTTGCCAAAGGCGTCCATCTTTCCAGAGATTTAGGTAACTGTCCGCCAAATGATATGTACCCTGAGGAGTTCGCTGACCGGGCTTATGAGTGGGCCAAGCAATATGACAATGTCGATGTCACAGTAATCAACTATGATCAGGCTCTAAAGCTTGGCATGGGAGGTTTAGTGGCGGTTGGTAAGGGCTCATCCAGAAAACCGTGTATGGTAATTTTCGAGATGAACAAGGATGTAAAGGGGAAATGTCCCGTTCTTGTTGGCAAAGGAATAACTTTCGATACTGGCGGAATTTCCCTCAAGCCGGGCGCAAATATGGACCAAATGAAATATGACATGGGAGGCTCTGCTACAGTATTCGGTACCATGGAAGCACTAGCACAAACTGGTCACCAAGGTAAGGTAGTCGGCATCACCTGCATGGCTGAAAATATGCCAGCCGCAAACGCTACTCGCCCGGGCGATGTTATCAAAGGCCTGTCCGGTAAAACGATTGAGATCTTGAACACGGATGCTGAAGGCAGACTGGTATTATCCGACGGATTGTGGAAGGCAGGAGAATACGATCCAGAATACATCATTGACTTTGCTACGCTTACCGGTGCTTGTGTGGTTGCATTAGGACATGAAGCAACAGGATTATGGTCAAACAATGATGAATTTAGAACCAGAATTCATGAAGCTGGAAATGCTGTCGATGAATTAGCGTGGCCTATGCCGTTATTACCTGCATTCGAAAAGGAAATGAC
>DUJJ01000181.1:3862-3982 GCA_013329865.1 Candidatus Poseidoniaceae archaeon | reverse complement strand
CATGCATTACATGCTTACCAAACCTATCGCAAGGACAGAGGTTTTCTTTTATCGCGTGATTGGATACCTAGGAATCGTCTGGCCATATTTGATCATCCTGACATTGATATCCGCAGTCGT
>DUJJ01000181.1:0-3526 GCA_013329865.1 Candidatus Poseidoniaceae archaeon | reverse complement strand
ACTGGTTTTGCTGGACCGGGAGATTCACTTTTCCGCTTTGCCGAGTTTGGTATTTGGTTGGCGATACTCTTTGCTGCAATGATGGCCACCCTAGTCTACGGTATGTTATTCTGTTTCCTTGGCGTTATGTGGCGCTATGGAATAATTTTGGCGATACCATTTGCAGCATGGGAATTAGGCATGGCGTTGCTTTCAATGGGTGTTCCGGATGCCCCAATACTGCGATTCTCGGTAATTGGCTGGGCACTCATAATTGTGGATTCGGCTAGTTTGATTGTTTGGCCAGACATGACATTGCTGATTTATTCTGGGTTGTCTGTTGAAGGCACCGACGCACTTGGTTTTGAGAGTGAGGAATTGATAGGTTCAGAGCCATTGCAATATTTCTATGCTAATCCAGGCCTTGGCAACATTAGTCCGTTTCTTTCAATGATAATTGCTACCGTTGTTCTGTTAATACAAGCCATTGCTTTGTTGTTTGTTGGTGGAGCAATATTCAAGGGGAAGGAAATCGAATGACTACGCCAATGAAAAACTTCGCTGGTGATTTGTCAAGGATGTGGAAGTTACAGACACGTCCACCTTTGCATCATCTCACATGGGATTGGTGGTGGTGGTTACTAATGCTTGACGATGAGAATGGCAACCCAAGTGGTAAGCAGTTAATGGTGCTGTGGTCGACCAAGGATAACCCCAAGGTTTTGGTTAGTGGAACTGAATGGCAACCTAAAGGGAGACCCGGTTTTGATGGTCATGGCGGTATCTCGCTCGATGGTATGGTGTGCGCTTGGTGGTTTGATGGCAATCGCATGTTTGAGCCTTATATCAAGCGAAAGTGTCGGATGATTGTCGTTGATGACGAACATCCCGCATGGCCTAGTGATTCGACTCTTTCAGGGGCAGGAGGCGGTGCAGTAATACCATTGACAAAGGATGATATGTCAATGGGGCTGAAGAGTGATTTAAGTGAGTTTTGGCTGAATCTTCACTCCGATGAATTTCCCGAACACGAAAGTGTTCCAAGTAAAATGGAGTTTCGTCTAACACCATGGAATCAGGCAATGTCTACCGCTAAACACGCGACAGCTACATATGCTATGGAAATGGGTTATGATATTCTAAGACTGCATGGGTGCAAAGTTACTGGGTATCTTGATGAAGCAAAAGTGACTGGGACTGCATATTTTCAGAAGGTTTGCGTCCAAGCACCCTCAGTTCCGTGGTATTGGGGCATGCTACATCTTAGTGATGGCTCTTACATTGATTGGTTCTTACCTCACTTGAGCATGACTATTTCATCAAGGGATAACCGACCGTGGAAAAAGCGTGATCTAAATCATATGAGTCTGTCACAGGGAGGCTTGTTTCATGATGCTAGAACAGGACAAAGCATCCCGTTTACTAAGGTTCGCGTCGAAAAGTATGCCAGTGCAGCAGTTGAAGGTAGTCATGGGGCAAATCCGGGTAGTAATCTGCCGGGATTTAAGGTTGAGATGATGAGCGATACTGTACAGATAAATATCGATGTTGAGGCAATAGACCGTGCTCACTGGGCCTTTGAGCAACCAACAATTGGCGGTCTTGTGTCAAACTTTACTTACAATGAGTATCCCCTGAGAGTTGTCGATTTATTGATTGAGGATGCAACCGGAAACCGTGGTGCTGCTGACTATGAATGGATACGTGGCAATGCTGAACATTCGTGGGGTATTTTGCACTGATTTATCACTACATAGGGTAACATTCATTTGGGATAAGACCCTAAACATAGACAAGAGGGGCAGAAATGAGCGATGAAGAATCAACTCAGGATTTGACGGCTGGTGAAGAACTCGAGTCGAAAAACGCCGAAAGTTTAGCCAAGAAATTTCGCTTAATACCGGGCGAGGAAATTCATCTGACAAAAAAACCCAGCACATTCGCATTTGTTGGAATGTATGCACTGGCATTACTAGTGTTGGGTGTTCATCTGTTGTTCGCTAGGGTTGATAATCTCCAGAGTGAAAACTTCTTGCTGGACATTACGCTGTCGTTTATGGGCTTTTCAGAATTGTTCAGTTTTACCGTTGTAATGCTCATCATCACTTGGTTTAATCGACTGTTAAATACCTCCACCTCAGGTCGATGGATATCGCTTTTCCTACTGGTGGTATCGTTTTCACCACTCATCATTCAAATCGATAAAGTTGCCGAGAGGGCAACTTTCTTCTTGGACGAACCAATCGGTGGCAACTTCAACTTTGACTACAATTATACTATATTCGGCATCATTTATGCAAGCGTATTTGCTGTTATGACGCTTTACTATCAAAACAGTTTCCATTACGCAATAACCTCGGATGCAGTAATATTCGAGCACAGTTTTTTGCTTTCCCGTTCCCACCGAAGGATACTATTTGATCGAATTTCCGAAGTAATAGTTGAAAGGACCCCAATTGGTACTATTTTTGGTTATGCTACGGTTTCGATACTTACCGACTCAGGTGTTGGTATCGTTGATGAATCAATGGGTGCAGCTGGTGCCGTTAGCATGCCCGGTTCGGCAGACAGTGCCGACGACACGGCTGCTGAAGCAGCCAAGAAATCAATCCTGCGCTCCTTTATTGGTATCCTTACCTATCAAAGGACCATTAGAACTGTTCGACCAGACCCAAAACATTGTTTCTACTCGATTAGAGATTGGGATAAGTGTAAGATGTTACTCAACGAAATGCACAAAAAGCACAGCCAATCGAATCTGTTGAGCGACCTAAAAGAAACAATATCGGGTAACGGTAGCGAATAATTTCAAGCGAGTCATTCAATAACCGAGACCTCCCCGCCAAGGTCAGAGGAGTTGCTAAAATGAGTGATGAGATTCTACAACCAGCGATTGAAAAATTCGCCGAAGGTGACCTAGAAGGCGCAGTGCAGATGTTGGACGATATGTGTAAATCAAACAAGGATATAGCAGCAGTGCATCACACATATGCAGAATTTGCCAACATGCTAAACGTTGAGGCTCAGGAAGATATCATTCCCGGTGGCAAGATTATGATGGCTTACAAAAAAGCCATGAACCTTGACGAGGAGAATGACGAATATATTGTTGATTTTGCAGATTTTGCTCTAGAGTGTCGCAGAATCCCACAAGCAATCAAGGAGTATGAAAGATACGCCCGCCGATTGGAGTTGGCTGATATTCCAGTCGATGATAGACTATACATGGCGGCCCGTAACCTAGTAGATGCTATTGAGGTAGTTGACCCGACAAAATCAAATCCTCAAATAATGCCATGGCTAAAATCAGCAATCAAGTGGTCAGTTGGCGGACTTGGCTATTCACCAGAAGAAGCGTCAGCCCTCCTATTAGAGGAATAAGTGGTATGATGTCAGAGCGAGTTCGCCTCGCTTTTACAATCGGGTATATCGGCAGACATTTTCACGGAAGTCAAATACAACCTGATGTAAGAACAGTCCAGGGTGAGTTAATCAAAGCATTTACCAAATTGAATTGGTTGAATAAAGAATCTGGCCATAATTTAGT